>NZ_JBVMUY010000034.1:0-115211 GCF_055632325.1 Nocardiopsis sp. KDC1DS13DA1 | reverse complement strand
GGACGGGGTCAGGAACCGTGCGGGCAGGAGTCCCGGTAGTCCGAGAGGTCCGTGCCGATCCCGGTCCTGGGCGGCGGGCACAGGAACTGCTCGTACCGCAGGTCGTCGTCGACGAACCTCTTCAGCCAGGAGATGCTGAACCGGGCGATCGTCGTGTCGGAGATGTTGGGCGCGAAGTGGCTCGCGCCGCGCAGCTCCAGGTAGGCCGAGTCCAGGTCCGGGTCCAGGCTCTCGTGGAACGGGATGGAGTGCGACCAGACCGGCGCGATCGTGTCGTTCTCCGCGCCGATGACCAACGTCGGCACCTCCACGTCCGACCAGTTCTTCTGGGTGTGCCAGGGCGTGAGCGGGATCGCCGCCCGGAGTTCCGGCCGGTCCTCGGCGACGGCCAGCGTTCCGCCGCCGCCCATCGAGTGGCCCATCACGGCCAGGCGGTCGTCGTCCACCCGGTCCGCGACGTCGCTGTCGTCCACCAGGTAGTCCAGGGCCGCGTCCATCTGGCGGCCCCGGCTGTCCGGTTGGTCGTACCGGGTGTTGGTGTCGATGGTGAACACCACGAAGCCCTGTGAGGCGATCCGGTGGCCGTACCAGGACATCGACGACTCGCTCGCCGTGTACCCGGGGGCGATCACCACACCGCCGAAGGTGCCCTCGCTGGTGTCGGTGGGGTAGTAGATCGTGCCGCCGCCGAAGCCCCAGACCAGGGACGACACACTGGTCGTGTCGGTGTCGAAGGGGCCGCGCACGGCGGTGACGCTCTCCTCCGTGGGGTCCGGGCCGCGCTCGTGGGGGTTGTCGGCCGCGTGCGCGGGCGCGGCCAGACCTCCGGCCGCGCCCAGGGTCAGCGCCACGGCCAGGGCGGCCCTCGCGGTGACGCGGGCGGCCCAGGAGCGCGCGGTGCCGGCGGCGGTCGTGTCGGTGGGGGGCGGGGGGTTCTTCGTTCGCACGTCGTTGTCCTTTTCCTGCAGCGGGAAACGCGGTCCGAGGCCGCGTTCCAGGGGGTTGTTCCGTTGCCGAAAAACGGTCGCGCCGTCCGTATTCGGTGATCTCCCCGGGGTTTCGTGCGTAATGTCGGTCTCTGCTCCCCGGGGTGTGGGGGCACCGGTCGGGTTTCTCCTTTCTGTGTCTGGTTTCACTATGGTGTCGTTCCGGTGAAATGTAATCCGTGTGATCACCAGTCCGACCGACCGACCGACCGGCCGGTTCGGCGACGGTGCCCCGGTGGCCGACCACCGGGGCCGGTGCCCGCCGCGGTCGTCCCCGCGGTGCTCAGCCCCGCTGCCGCGGCCCCCGCCACCAGGACAGGAGCCGGTCGAGCAGGTCCGGTTCGCGGCGGTCCCCGTCCGGCTCCGGCCGCGGTGGGGGGAGGCGGGGGCCGCGCTGCGGCTCCGCGGGCTCGGGGTCGGCCCGGTGCAGGGGTTCGGCGGGGGTGAAGGAGACGGGCAGTTCGCGCAGACCCCGGACGAACACCGAGGGGACCGCGCGCAGTTCCTCGGGCGGGACGGCCAGACGCAGCCCGGTGAGCCGCTCGTTGAGCGTGCGGACGGCGACGGCCGTGATCATCCGGGCCAGCTCCCGTGCCGGACAGGCGTGCGGCCCCGCCCCGAACATCAGGTGCGCCCGGTTGCCGCCGACCATCCCGGCGGCGCAGCTCTCCGGTGCGGGCCGCACGGCGGGGTCGCGGTGGGCGGGGGCGAAGCCGATCAACAGGGCGTCGCCCGCCCGCACGTCGGCGTCCCCGATCCGCACGTCGTGCAGGGCGAACCTGGCGGCGATCAACTGGAACGGCATGTCCGTCCACATCACGTGGTCCAAAAGGTCCTGGACCGACACGCACGCGTCGGCCTGGGCCTGCCGGAGCCCGGGATCGGTGAGCAGGGTGCGCATGGTGTTGCCGATGAGGTGCGTGGTCGGTTGGTGGCTGGCGTTGTTGACCAGCGCGGCCTGGTGGGCGACCTCGTGGTCGCTGAGCCCCGCCGGGTGCGCCAGCATCCACGACACGAGGTCCTCGCCGGGGCACTCCCGCTTGCGCACCACCAGACCGGCGAAGTACTGCTGGATCCGCGACACCGCGTCCGCGCCCCGCTTGGCGTCCTCGCCGAAGACGATCGAGGTCAGGTCGCCGAGCATGTGGCCGTAGCTGTCGGACAGCCCGTACAGGCGGTTGACCACCAGGACCGGCAGCGGGGCGGCGAACTCCGTGATGAGGTCGGCCCGGCCCCGTGCGACGAAGGCGTCCACCAGGTCGTCGGCGATCCGGCGGACCATCCGCTCGGTCGCGGCCAGGTCCACCCTGGCGAGGGCGTCCACGATGGGGGTGCGCAGCCTGGTGTGGGCGGGGCCGTCGGTGTACAGGGCGTTGGGCCGCCAGGAGAGCGTGGGACGGGAGGTGGCCAGGTCGACGCGGCCCTCGACCACCTCGCGCCAGCGGCGGGTGTCCCTGGAGAACAGCCGCTGGTTCCGCAGGACCGTGAGGTTCTCGTGGTAGCCCAGCAGGACCCACACGCGGACACCGTCCTCCAGTTCCGCTGGGGCGACCGCGCCGTGGCGCTCCCGCAGCCTCTCCCAGAGCCCGTCGAGCCCGCTGTCGGGCAGGGGTCCGTGCAGCCGGGCGAGCTGGTGCGGGCAGTGTGCGGGGGGCTCCTGGGGAGGGTCGCCGCCGTCGGTTCGGATGGTCGTCATCGGGTGCGCGGCCCCGGGCGTGCCGGGGCCGCCTCCCTCCCTTCGAGGAGAAGACACGTCGTCGCGGTGACGGGAGGGGAAGGGGCTGGGCGGGCCCGACCGGGGGTCGGGGCGCGGCCGTCCGGGTGCCTCGCCTCTTCTCCGGCGGGTGTCCCGTGCACGGCGGAAAACGGGGATGTCCGCCCTGGTCGTGGAATTCTAGAGGGGATTCGGGTCCTTTCTCAACAGCATTCGGAAAAAGCTGGCCCGGGTTTTCCCGGTTCGGTGGGCTGCGGTGCGGGAATTCTGGCATGTCCGCCGACGTATTCCTTTTCCGCCGTTTCCCGGGCCTCCGGTGCCGCCCGGCGCGGCCGGGGCCGCCCCGCCCCGGACTGTCGGTGCCCAGCCGTAGCGTCGTCCACGTGAGCGATCGATGGAGTACCGACGACGTCTGGGCGCTGGCCCCGGATCCCCCGTCACGCAAGGCGGCGCTCAAGGTGGCCAAGCCTGGTTCCTGGCCACAGAGCGGAGTGATCACCGACCCCTCCGGAGCCGTCTCCGCGGTGTGGGGCGAGTGCAAGGGGAGCGGCGCCAAGCCCTACCTCGCCGCCGCACACCTGGACGGTGAGGGAGGGCCCGCCTACAAGTGCAGCTGCCCCAGCCGCAAGATCCCCTGTAAGCACGTGCTCGGCCTGCTCGCCCTGTGGTCGCAGGGGGGCGTGGACGTACGCGACGAGCACCCCGAGTGGGTCTCCGCCTGGCTGGGCGGGCGTGCCGCGCGCAGGGCCAAGGCGGTGGAGAGGGCGGCCAGACCCGCCGACCCCAAGCGGGTGGAGGCCACACTCAGGGAGCGGGAGAAGGCCGTCGCGGGCGGCATGGACGAGCTCCGCCTCTGGCTCGACGACCAGATCGACGGCGGGCTCGCGGAGGCGCCCAAGCACCGCTACGACCACTGGGACCGGATGGCCAAGCGCCTGGTGGACGCCAAGGCGGGCGGCGCGGCCTCCGCCGTCGCCGAACTGCCGGGCGCCGTCCGGGCGGCCGACTGGCCCGGGGTCCTGCTGGAGCGCCTCAGCATGATCCACCTGCTGGTCGGCGCCCACCGTGCCGGGGACGGCCTGGACGAACGCACGCGCGGGGTGGTCCGCGCCCGGGTCGGTATCACCACCAAGGCGGACGAGGTCCTGGCGGACGGGGAACGCGTCCGCGACACCTGGACCGTCCTGGGGTCGAGGGACACCACCACCGCCGAGGGCGACATGACCGCCCGCCGTGTCTGGTTGCGCGGGATCCGCACCGGCCGCCTCGCCCTGTCGCTGAGCTTCGCGCGCTCGGGGGAGACACCGCGGACGCCCTTCCGCGTCGGAACCGAGGTGACCACGGAACTCGCCTTCTACCCGGACGGCCAGCGTGTGGTCCCCGCGGCCGACGGCGACACCCGCGCCGCGCCCCCGCCGCAGGGCGCAACGGTGGTCGAGGCGCTCGACGCCTTCGCCGCGGCGCTCGCCGTCGACCCCTGGCGGGACACCTGGCCCGTGGTCCTGGACCGGGCGGCCCCCGCCCGCGACGGCGGATGGCACCTGGTCGACCCCACCGGCACCGCGCTCCCCCTGGACGGCGGCTCCCCCTGGAACCTCCTCGCCATCACGGGCGGCCATCCCGCCACCGTGGTCGCCGAGTGGTCGCCCCGCGACGGACTCACCCCCCTGACCGTGTGGGACACGGACGGAAAGGCCAACCCACTGTGACACCGGACCCCCTGGCCCCAGCCGACTCCTGGGACCGCCTGGTCTCCACCGCGCTCGTGGGCACCGCCCGTCGCGCCGTTCCCGACACCCCCGACCTCCCCCGGACCCCCGCCGCCGAGGGCGCCCAGGCCCTGCTGGACCGCGCCGCCCTGGCCACGGTGCGGCGGACCGCCGGATACACGCCCGGGACCGCGGAGCCCGTCGCGCCGGACCCCGCACCGGAGTCCCCGCGCATCGGCGCCGCGGCCGCGCACCGGCTCTCGCTGATCCTGGCCCACCGGCCCGAACTGCTCCCCGAGTGGCTGGAGCTGGTCGCCGCCGGTGGACGCGAGGTGCACCGCGCCGCCATCCCCGCCCTGCTCGCCCGCGGTGAGCGGGACAGCCAGCTGCGCCCCGCCGTCGCCGCCGCCGTCGGAACCCGGGGCCGGTGGCTGGCCGGGTTGCGACCGGAGTGGGAGTACGTGGCCGCCGAGGCACTGCCCGGGGACGCCTTCGCCGAGGAGGAGTGGACGGACGGCACCCGGGCGGAACGGCGCCGCGCCCTGGCCGTCCTGCGCGCCGCCGACCCGGACGCCGCCCGCGGGCGCCTGGAGCAGGTGTGGGGCTCACTGGGCACGGCCGAGACGCGCCGCCGCCTGCTCGACACGTTCTCCGCCGGGCCGGTCCCCGGGGACGCCGGTTTCCTGGACACCGTCCTGGACGACCGGGCCGCCAACGTCCGCGGCCTGGCGCTGTCCCTGCTCACCCGGCTTCCCGGCAGCGCCCACGCCGACCGGCTGCGGCGGTACGTCCGTGAACGCGCGCACGTCGGCGACCGGGGCGAGCTGGTCGTCGACGGCATCGGGGCCGACCACACCGGCGTCCTCCGCGACCTGGCGCTCGCCGTCCCCGACGGACCCCAGAGCACCGGCGAGATCTTCGAGCGGACCTGGGCCCTGATCACCCACGCCCCCCTGGACGCGTGGACCGACCTGTTCGACACCACCCCGGACGGGGTCCTCGCCCTGACCGAGCAGTCCCGTGAACCACGGCTGCGGGACGCGTTCGTCAACGCGATCGGGCTCCAGTCCGACCCCGGGTGGGCCCGCGCCGTGCTCCGGTCCCTCGGCACGCGCCTGGCCGAGCAGACCGCCGACAACGCGCGGCGGCGCAGGGTGGTCCAGCTGGAGGTCCTCCTCAGCCCGCTCCCCGTCGAGGAGCGCTGCGCGGTGGTCCTGGACGCCGTCCGCGACCGCACCCGTGAGGCCGACCTCTCCCACCTGGCGCAGGCGGTCGCCGCCCCCTGGAACCGGGACCTGTCCCGGCTGGTCCTCGAACGGGTCAGCGCCCCGGCGGCCGGTAAGGGCCGCAACGCGACCGCCTACCGCCACCTCTGCCACCTGGCGGCCGGGTTCGTACCGCCCGAACACCTCGCCGACCTTCCCGAGGCCCCGCCGCGCGACGGCGCCGAGGCCGACGCCTTCCTCCGCCTGAGGGAACTCCTCCGCTTCCGTCTCGACATGCACAAGGAGCTCTAGTTGACCAGCAGCACCCCCTCCATCAGCACCGACGCGTCGCAGGCACTGCGCCCCCACGCCGAACAGACCTACGCCGCGGAACTGGAGGCGCTGGCCAAGAACGACGACCGCCAGCGTCCGCCCGGCTGGAAGCTCTCCCCCTGGGCCGTCACCCGGTACCTGCTGGGCGCCACACTGGAGGACGGAACGGAGATCACGCCCAAGTACATCGGGTCGCGCCGCGTCGTGGAGGTCGCCGTGGCCACCCTGGCCACCGACCGCGCGCTGCTGCTCATCGGTGTGCCCGGTACGGCCAAGACGTGGCTGTCCGAGCACCTGGCCGCGGCGATCGCCGGTGACTCCACCCTCCTGGTGCAGGGCACCGCGGGCACCTCCGAGGAGGCGGTCCGGTACGGGTGGAACTACGCGCGGCTGCTCGCCGAGGGGCCGTCCGAGGCGGCACTCGTGCCCAGCCCGGTGATGACGGCGATGGCGCGCGGGTCGATCGGGCGCATCGAGGAGCTCACCCGCATGCCCTCCGACGTACAGGACGGCCTGATCACCGTGCTGTCGGAGAAGTCGCTGCCCGTGGCCGAACTGGGGATCGAGGTCCAGGCACAGCGCGGGTTCAACATCATCGCGACCGCCAACGACCGCGACCGCGGCGTCAACGACCTGTCCAGCGCGCTGCGCCGCCGCTTCAACACGGTGGTGCTGCCGGTCCCGGACAGCGTGGAGGACGAGATCCGCATCGTCACCCAGCGCGTGGAGCAGCTGGGCCGGGCGCTCGACCTGCCGGAGGTGCCGACCAGCCTCACCGAGATCCAGCGCGTGGTCACGGTCTTCCGCGAGCTGCGCTCGGGGGTGACCGAGGACAACGGGACCAAGCTCAAGTCCCCCAGCGGCACCCTCAGCACAGCCGAGGCCATCTCGGTGATCACCAACGGCATCGCGCTGGCCGCGCACTTCGGCGACGGTCAGCTGCGTCCGGCGGACGTCGCGGCCGGGATCCAGGGCGCCGTCGTCCAGGACCGGGTGTCCGACGGCGTCGTCTGGCGCGAGTACCTGGAGACCGTCGCGCGCGCACGCGACGGGTGGGGCGAGTTCTACAAGGCGTGCCGCGAGGTGGGCGCCTGATGGCCCGAGCCCGACTGGACACGAGCGGGCTGCACGTCCTGGGCGTGCGGCACCACGGCCCGGGGTCGGCCCGGGCCGTCCGGGCGGCCCTGGAGGAGATCAAGCCCGACGCGGTGCTGATCGAGGGGCCGCCGGAGGCGGACGCGCTCACGCACCTGGTGGGGGAGCTGGAGCCGCCCGTGGCCCTGCTGGCTTACGTGAACGACGCGCCCAGGGGCGGCTCCGCGTCGGCCTCCCCGACCCCCTCGGCCTCCCGGGAGGGGTGGGCGTTCTGGCCGTTCGCGAGCTTCTCCCCGGAGTGGGAGGCGCTGCGGTACGCGGTCTCCGCGGACGTCCCGGTGCGCTTCTGCGACCTGCCCGCCGCCCACACGCTCGCCGAGCGGGTCGCCCGTGCCGAGGCGCGGGCCGAGCAGGAGGGGGAGCGCGCGGCCGACGGGGACCGGGGCGCCGACGGCCCGCCCGAGGGTGAGGAGGACGCGTCCACCGGTCCGTCGGCGGCCGGGGACGAGCGCGTCCGGGTCGACCCGCTCGGGGTGCTCGCCGAGGCCGCCGGGTACGACGACGCCGAACGCTGGTGGGACGACGTCGTCGAGCAGCGCCGCGACGGAGAGCCCTCCCCGTTCCCCGCGATCGCCGACGCCATGGCCGCCGTCCGCGCCGAGGCCGGGCCGGAGGACGACCGGGACGCGCGCCGTGAGGCGTACATGCGCCAGACCCTGCGCACCGTCCTGAGACAGGGGCACGAACGCGTGGCCGTCGTGTGCGGCGCCTGGCACGCGCCCGCACTGCGCGACGTCGCCGACCACCCGGTCAAGGACGACACCGCCCTGCTCAGGGGCCTGCCCAAGGCGAAGGTCACCGCCACCTGGGTGCCGTGGACGCACGGCCGCCTGGCCGCCGCCAGCGGTTACGGCGCCGGGGTGACCGCCCCCGGCTGGTACCACCACCTGTTCACCGCCCCCGACCGGCCGGTGCACCGGTGGCTGGCCGACGCCGCCCGGCTGCTCCGCGAGGAGGGGCAGCACGTGTCGTCGTCGCACGTCATCGAGGGGGTGCGGCTGGCCGAGAGCCTCGCCGTCCTGCGCGGACGGCCGCTCGCCGGGCTCGACGAGATGTCCGAGGCGCTCACCGCCGTGCTGTGCGAGGGCGAGCCGACCCGGGCGGCGCTGGTCCACGGGAGGATGTCGGTCGGCGAGCGCATGGGGTCGGTGCCCCCGTCGACCCCGATGGTGCCGTTGCAGCGCGACCTGATGGCGGCGCAGAAGCGGCTGCGGCTCAAGCCCGAGCCGTTCGACCGCGACCTCGACCTGGACCTGCGCAAGGACAGCCAGCGCGAACGCGGGGTGCTGCTGCACCGGCTGCGGCTGCTCGGGGTCGGGTGGGGAGAGCCGCGCACACCCGACCGCGGGCGGAAGGGGACGTTCAACGAGTCGTGGCGGATCCGGTGGGAACCGGACATGGACGTCGCGCTCATCGAGGCCAGCCAGTGGGGGACCACGGTGGAGTCGGCGGCGACGGCCAGGGTCGTGGACACGGCCCGGGACGCGACGCTGCCCACGCTGACCTCGCTCACCGAGCAGTGCCTGTTCGCCGAACTCGGTGACGCCCTGCCCGAGGTGCTGTCCCTGCTCACGGACCGGGCCGCGACCGACAGCGACGTCACGCACCTGATGGAGGCGCTGCCGCCGCTGGCGCGGTCGGCGCGGTACGGGGACGTGCGCGGCACCGACGACACGCATCTGCGGGCGGTTGCCGAACAGATCCTGCGCAGGGTGTGCGTCGGGCTCGTCCCGGCCGTGCGCGGACTGGACGACGACGCGGCGGCGGAGTTCGTCCGGCGGATCGACGCGACCCACACCGCCGCCGCGCTGCTCGGCGGCGAGGGTGAGCGGGTGTGGACGCAGACGCTGGTCGCGCTCGCCGCACGCGAGTCGCTGCCGGGCCGGATCGCCGGACGGGTCAACCGGATGCTCCTGGACGCCTCGCTGCTGGAGGCCGGGGAGCTGCGCCGCCGTCTCGGACTGGCGATGTCGCCGGGGACCGAACCCGCCGAGGCCGCCGCCTGGCTGGAGGGCTTCCTCCAGGGGAGCGGGCTCATCCTGGTGCACGACGACCGGCTGCTCAGGCTGATCGACACCTGGCTGCTGGGGTTGCCCGAGGAGCGGTTCACATCGGTCCTGCCGCTGCTGCGGCGCACCTTCGGGGCGTTCGACGGCCCCGAACGCAGGGAGATCGGCGAGGCCGCCGCGCGGATCGGGGGCGGCGGCGAGCGGCCACCGGCCGCCGACCGCAGGCCCGTGGACGCCGAACGGGCCGCCCCGGCGCTGGCCGCCGTCGCGGCCATCCTCACCAACGGAAGGAGCGGGTCGTGAACACCGTGGACGAACGCGAGCGCCGATGGCGGCTGGTGCTCGGCAGGGAGGCCCGGTGCGCCGGGCTGAGCACGGGCGACCAGGGCATGGACGGTGCCCTGGAGGCCCTGTACAACCGGTCCGACCGGGGCCGCGGCACGGGGGCGGGCGCGCTCACCTCCGAACGCGGTGCTGGTCTCGGCGGCTCGGCGCCCCAGGTGGCGCGGTGGCTCGGCGACATCCGGGAGTACTTCCCGACCTCGGTCGTCCAGGTCATGCAGCAGGACGCCATGGACCGGCTGGGACTGCACCAGCTCCTGCTGGAGCCGGAGATGATGGAGGCCGTCGAACCGGACGTGCACCTGGTGGGGACGCTGCTGTCGCTGAACCGGGTGATGCCGGACGAGGCCCGGGAGTCGGCCCGCGCCGTGGTGCGCAAGGTCGTGGAGGACCTGGAGCGCAGGGTCGCGCAGAAGACGACGTCGGTGGTGCGGGGCGCGATCGACCGGTCGGCGCGCACCCACCGGCCGCGCCGGGTGTCCGACATCGACTGGAACGCCACCATCCGCCGGAACCTCGCCCACTACCTGCCCGAGCACAACACGATCGTGCCGCAGACCCTGGTCGGGTACGGGCGGCGGAGCCGGGGCGTGCAGAAGGAGGTCGTGCTGGCGATCGACCAGAGCGGGTCGATGGCGGCCTCCGTGGTCTACGCGAGCGTGTTCGGCGCGGTGCTGGCGTCGATGAGCGCGCTGAGGACGTCGCTCGTGGTCTTCGACACCGCCGTGGTGGACCTGACCGAGCAGCTGACCGACCCGGTGGAGGTGCTGTTCGGGACGCAGTTGGGCGGCGGTACGCACATCAACAAGGCTATTCGCTACTGCCAGGAGCTGATCACCAAGCCGAACGACTCGGTGTTCGTGCTGATCAGCGACCTGTACGAGGGCGGCGTCCGGGCGGAGATGCTCAAGCGGGTGGCCGCGATGAAGGCGGCCGGGACACAGGTCGTGGTGCTGCTCGCCCTGTCCGACGAGGGCGCGCCCTTCTACGACCGGGAGAACGCGGCGGCGCTCGCGGAGATGGACGTGCCCGCGTTCGCGTGCACGCCGGACATGTTCCCGGAACTGATGGCCGCGGCCATCCAGGGCCAGCCGCTCACCGCCTGGGTGGACAAGCAGCAGGACGTGTGACGTGCGCGGGGCGGGGTCGCGGGGCGGCCCCGCCCCGCGCTCGTCCACAGGCGGGAGGAAAGCCATGGCCTGTCGCCGCGCCCTTCCGTGGCCTGGCCGCGACGTCCTTCGACGAGTGGGGAGCAGGCAGGTGACCGTCACCGCATCCGACCGTCCGGCGGTCCTGGACGCGATCGGGCCCGACACCGAGGCGCTCGGCTTCACCATGTCGTGCGAGGAGCCGGTCCGGGACCTGGGGTCGCGGCCGGGCTGGGCGCGCCTGCCGCTGCTCGACTGGTCCTGCGGGGTCCTTGTCATGGTGCGCGTGTGATCGCCGGGGAAAGGCTGCCGGAGGGCGCGCGGTCCCGGGGGTCCGGGCCGAGAAAGGTGACCGGAGGGTGTGCGGTTCCGGAGCCCGGTCCGACATCCCTCCGCGCCGAATGCGCGCTGGTCGTCGATCTCCGATAGCCGGGGAAACGGCATCCCGGCCGGTCCGGCGGCCGCGGCCCCGGGCCGTCCCGCAGCACCGAGGAGGGTGGCCCGGCTGCTGGGGGGTCGCAGCCGGACCACGTGCGGGATCCGGAGCCGCCATCGGTGCGAACCGCCGTCCGCGTGTGCGCGGAACCGGAGTGCGGCGGCGGTCCGGCGCGGGCCGGGAGGCCGTCCCCACCACGCGTGCCGCCGATGACGAGGCGTTGCGGATTCCGTTCTTCTCCTGGTCGGTACGGGCCGACCGAAAGGCATTATGGCATTTTCGCCAGGAGTGTTCCATGGGGTTTCTCACGAGAACCGCGCGGACGCCTCGGAGGCGCGCACGAACAGGCGGGAAACGGGTGCGTTCCGGATAACCCGGCTCCCGGGGCGTTCCGCGCGGTAGGAAGCGCGCCACGGGGTGACGGACGCGGAAAACCGGTGGCACCGCACCGAGCGCGCCCGCTACCCTTCCTCCGTGCCCGAGTCGAAGGATCAGGCCGCCTAGGGCGATTCCCCCATCGCGCGCCCTTCCGGCGGCCGAAGCCCACAGCAATCCCAGCCGTTTCCGCGTTCCACGCCGGTGCGGTTCCTCATGCTGCCCGGCTCTGATCCCGACTCCTGGAGCACCTTCCTTGCCTGCCCGAAAACGCGACGCTCTCGTCCTCGTCGCCGTCCTCACGTCCATCTTCGTCCTCCCGCTGTCCATCACCGGCGCCTCCGCCGCCCTGCCCGCCATCCAGGCGGAGTTCGGCGGCGGGCTGGCCGCGGCGCAGTGGGTCGTCAACGCCTACAACGCCTGCTTCGCCGCCTTCCTGGTGTCCGCGGGCTCCGTCGCCGACGCGATCGGCCGCCGGAGGGTCTACACCCTCGGTGTCGTCCTCTTCTGCGTCAGCGGCCTGTCGATCCTGCTGGTCCAGGACATCGTCACCCTCGTCGTCCTGCGCACCCTGGGCGGTGTCGGGGCCGCGGCGGTCGTCGCCGGAGGGGCCGCGATCCTGACGGCCGTGTTCGAGGGGCCCGCGCGCGCCCGCGCGTTCGGCCTCCTCGGCACGGTCGCCGGGGCGGGCACCGCCTTCGGCCCGGCGGTCGCGGGTCTGCTCATCGACACCCTCGACTGGCGCTCCGCGTTCGCCGCCCCCGCCGTGGTCGCCGGCGCGGTCCTGTTGCTCGTACCCCTGCTCCCCCCGGTCCGGGGGACCGGCCGCCGTGTCGACCTGCTCGGCGGTGCGCTGTTCACGGCGGCTCTGCTCACCCTGATCACCGCGCTGGTGGAGGGACCCGGGCGCGGACCCGTCCTGATGGTGGCGGCCCTCGCGGTGTCGTTCCTGCTGTTCGCCGTGTTCGCCCTGGTCGAGCGCGGACGACGGGACCCGCTCGTCGACGTCGCCGTCCTGGCCAACCGCCGGTTCGTGGCCTACGCACTGGCCGCGGCCACCTTCATGGTGGTGCTCGTCCCGCTGCTGGTGTACCTGCCCTCCTACCTCATCGCGGTGGTCGGCCTGGGGCCCGCCCAGGCGGGCCTGTGGCTGCTGATGCTCACGGTGCCCACGCTGGTCCTGCCCACCGCCGGTGCCGAACTGGCCGCGCGCCTTCCGCACACGGCGGTCGTGACCGGGGCGCTGGCACTGGTCGCGGTCGGCGCCTTCACGCTCACGACGCTGGGACCGGACGCCACACCCCCGCGTCTCCTCCTGCCGTTCCTTCTGATCGGATCCGGGGTGGGCCTCACCAACGGCCTCATCGACGGCCTGGCGCTGGGCACGGTGCCCGCCGAACGGGCGGGGACCGCGGCGGGGGTGTTCAACGCCTCCAGGCTCACCCTGGAGACGGTCTCCCTGGCGGGTGCGGGCGCCGTGCTGGCGGTCCTCACCGGCGGGAGTCTGTCGGGCGCGGCCTTCACCGACGCGTTCCACGTCGTGGGACTGGTCCTGGGCGGGTGCGCCGTCGTGGCCGTCGCGGTGGTCGCCGTCCTCGGCCGCCGGGTGGCGGAGGCCGAGGGGAGCCCCGCCGGGGTCGACTGACACCCTCGCCCGCGTGTACACGGGACCGCCCGCCGCCCCTCGACGGGTGGCGGGCGGTCGGGTCGTGTCAGTCCTCGACGAACACGGCGACGGTGCGGGGCGGCACCGTCAGCGTGCCCGTCGCCGGGTCGAAGGCCGACCCGCGCACCACCGCGTCCGTGGAGTCCGCCTGTACCGGGTGCAGACCGACGTCCGCGCCGACCAGGGCGGCCACGCCCTCTTCGGCGGTCTCCACGCCCGCGTTGAACACGACCGTCACCGACTCCCACTCACCGTCGAGCCCCGCGGTGTCCACGTGCATCGTGATGACGCCCGGGGTCTCGTCCGCGCCGCTGGTCGGGAAGGTCAGCCGCGCCTGGATCTCCTCGGCCGTGCCCAGGGAGAAGGCGGGCGTCGAGGAGCGGATCCGCAGCAGCTCGCCGAACCGCTCGCGGCTGGCCTCCACCGCCGCGCAGTCCGCGACCAGGTCCGGGTCGGCCAGGAGCGGCTCGGCGTAGCGCCACTTGTCCTCGTTGTCCCACGCCGGGGGCAGGCCCACCCCGAAGTTGTTGCCCCGCTCGCAGTCCCGGTCGAACCGGTTGAACCAGTCCCCGGAGTCGTAGGAGTTGCGGTCCAGCGACTTCGAGCGCAGCCGTTCCGAACCCGCGTGCACGAACGCCGTGCCCTGCCCGAGCAGAGCCGTGGCCAGGGACAGCGACTGCATGCGCACCCGGTCCTCCATCGGGGTGTCCGGGGGCAGCTTGTAGGCGAGCGCGTCGTACAGGGTCTCGTTGTCGTGCGCGTCGACGTAGGTCACCGCCTCGCCGGGGGCGAGCGTGTAGCCCGCCGGTGCCCCGTTGTAGTCGACCTCCCCACCGGTCACCTCCCGGCCCGAGGAGGACGTGAACCGGTAGTCGCGGAGGTTGCCGGTCAGCCCGACCCTGACCAGGTCGTGGTAGCCGAGCAGCCGGGCGCGCTGCTGGTCCGCCGTGCCGTTGGCGGGGGAGGCGTTCGGGTCGGTGTACAGCCCGCTGCCGAAGCCCTGCACCCGCGGGTCCGCGTCGAAGGGGACGCCGCCGCGCACACCGTCGCGCAGCCGGTCGTTGAAGGTCCCGATCCCGGTCCCGGCCATGTTGGTCTGCGTGGCCTGCTCGAACCGGGCGTCGTCGGCGACCTCGCCGAAGTTCCAGCCCTCCCCGTACAGGATGATCTCGGAGCCGTCGACCCCGTCCTCCTCCGGGGTGAGCGCGTCCAGCGCCTCGCGCACGTCCAGCATGTTCTGCTTCGGGTGGTGGCCCATGAGGTCGAACCGGAAGCCGTCCACGCGGTACTCGCGGGCCCACGTGGTCACCGAGTCCACGACCAGCCGCCCCATCATCAGGTGTTCCGGGGCCGTGTTGGGGCAGCAGGTGGAGGTGGCCACCGAGCCGTCCGCCAGGAGCCGGTGGTAGTAGCCGGGCACGATCCGGTCGAGCACCGAGCGCCCGTCCTGCCCGGCCGCGTAGGTGTGGTTGTACACCACGTCCATCACCACGCGCAGCCCCGCGTCGTTGAGCCCGCCCACCATGGAACGGAACTCGGTGACCCGGGCGGAGCCGTCGGGGTCGGTCGCGTACGAGCCCTCGGGCACCGTGTAGTGGACGGGGTCGTAGCCCCAGTTGAACGAGTCGCCGCCGCGCGTGTCGCCGACGCACGCCTGCTGTTCGGGGGAGTCGGGCGCGAACGAGGCCGGGTCGCAGTCGGGTTCGGTCCGGTCGGCGGGGTCCTCGGGGACCGAACCGATGTCGTAGGCGGGCAGCAGGTGCACGTAGTCGAGGCCGTCCGCGGCGAGCGCGGCGAGGTCCCGCATCCCCTCGGAGTCCCGTTCGGCGAAGGCTCCGAAGGTTCCGCGCAGTTCCCCGGGCACGGTCGGGTCGCTGACGGAGTGGTCGCGCACGTGGAGTTCGTAGACGACCGCCTCGTTCACGGGCACGGCCCCGGGCTTGGCCCGGTCGTCCCACCCCTCCGGAGCGAGGGCGGGGTCGTCGAGGTCGACCAGGTGGGTCCGGGCGGAGTCGGTGGCCAGCGAGACGCTGTAGGGGTCGGTCACCCGGTTGTCCTCCACACGTCCTGTGGTGGGGGCGAAGACGCGCACGTCGAACGTGTAGTAGCGGCCCTTCCAGTCCTCCTGGCCGGTGACGGACCACACGCCCGTACGCCGGTCCAGTCGCATCGGGACGGAGCGGGACGCGTCGGTGGCGGAGTCCTCGTACAGCTCCAGGCCGACCGACTGCGCGGTGGGTGCCCACACGGAGACGGTGGGGCGGCCGCGGTCATCCCAGACGGTGCCGAGGTCGGCGTCGGCGGCGTCCGCGTACAGGTCGTCGAGGACCCCGGGGATCTGGACGCCGGTCGCGGCGGTGACCCGGCCGTCGCCGTCCTGCTCGACGACGGCGAGTTGGCCGGTCAGGGCCCTGCGCAGCTGGGGTTCGACGACGCGGTCCGGGACGAGGACGGACAGGTCCGCGAGGTGCGGCCAGGCGGCGCGTTGGGCCTCGGTCAGGCCGTCGGGGTCAGCGCTCAGCTCCACGGTGATGTCGGAGCCGTCGAGTGAGCCGCCCGAGACGTCCAGGTCGGCGCCCCGGGAGGACACCAGGGAGTAGGTGCGGTCGGGGTCGGGGTCACCGGGCCAGACCAGGGTGTCCGTCCCGATCCAGTGCGCGCGCTGGGTGTCGAGGTCCGTTCCGACGGGTTCCGTCGTCGCGGCTGATCCGGGGGCGGTGGAGAGCAGTGGGAGGGCCACCAGCAGCGCGACCAGTCCGGAGGCGATCGTCCGCGCTGGTCGTGGGTGGTCCTGGCGGTCGGGAGCGTGTGTCCGGAACCACGGGGATCTCATGGGGGAGGCCGGTCCTCTCGCCGGGGGGCGGTCACCGGAACGGTAATGAGACCGGACCCGGACTGCAAGAGTTTCCAGAAAATTTCCGCAAGTTTGCAAATTTCCGTGCGGAGACCCGTCGTGCCGTAGGGTCACCGGTGGACCCGCTTCCTCGCATGTCAGGAGTACCGGTGGCGAAACCGAGGATCGAGGAGCTCGGCTGGTGCCCCACCCCGATGGGTGAGATCAGCCTGCGCCGCCGTTGGGACCCCGCGGCGGGCACCGACGTCCACGAGATCCGGCTCGACGACGAGTTCCTCATGTCGAGCCTGTTCACCGCGGCGGAGGAGGAGATGGCGCGGCTCGCCCTCGCCGAGCTGCGGGCCGGGGGCGGGGAGGACGGGTTCGACGTGGTCGTCGGCGGGCTCGGTCTGGGATACACCGCCGCGACCGTGCTGGACGACCCCGGGGTGCGCTCGCTGACCGTCGTCGAGGCCCTGGCGGCGGTCGTCGACTGGCATGAGAAGGGCCTGGTCCCGGCGGCGGGCAACCTGTCCACCGACCCCCGCTGCCGTCTGGAGCACGGCGACTTCTTCGCGGCGGTCGCCTCGCCCGGGGGCCTGCTGCCCGACGAGCCCGGCCGTGTGTTCGACGCGGTCGTCGTCGACATCGACCACTCGCCGCGCCACGTCCTGTCCCCCGCGCACGCGGCGTTCTACACGGTCGAGGGGACCCGCCGACTCGCCGAACACCTGCGCCCCGGCGGAGTCTTCGCGCTGTGGTCCGACGATCCGCCCGACCAGGCCTACCTGGAGGTCCTCGGCGCGGTTCTGGACCGGGTGCGCGCCGAGGTGGTCGCCTTCCCCAACCCCTACCTCGACCAGCCGTCGACCAACACGGTCTACCTGGGCACGCGTCCGGACCGTACGGCCTGACCGTCCCGGGCGGGGTCAGGCTTCGGGGGCGTCGGGCTCCCCGCCCGTCTCGCGGACGAACTCCGCACCCAGCTCCCCGACCAGGCGCTCGCGCGCGGCCCGCAGGCGCTCGGTGTAGTCGGGCGCGAAGGTCGCGGGCAACCCCCTGTCGAGGGCGCCGGAGATCCGGTGCAGCGCGCTCCGCACCGCGGGGTCGTCCACCACCCGCGCGAACGCGGCGGTGCCCTCCATCCGGTCCAGCCAGTCGGAGAGCACCAGCGCCTGGTCGCGGGTGAGACGGAGCGTGACGTCGTCGCCCGTGCCGGGGGCGTCGTCGCTCACGCCGGGGCCGTTCCCGCTACTCCCCGCCGTCCTCGGGCAGCAGCCCCCGGGCGATGACGTCCTCGGTCAGCGCACGCAGGACCTGGTCGGCGTCGCCGTGGTGCCCGGGGTGCCCGGTCCGGCGGCGGACCTCCTCGCGGACCGCCGCGACCACGGACTCCGACCGCAGGGCCGCCGCGAGCGGTGCCGCCTCCAGCGCCTCGTTCCACGTGCGCAGCGTCTCCAGCCGCCCGTGCTCGACCGCCTCGTGGGTGAGGTGGAACAGGGCGTCGATGCTGCGGTCGTGGGAGCCGGCGTCCATGAGGTCGACGTCGACGACCAGGACGGGGCGGGTCGACTCTCCGCCCTCCTCGGGGCGCAGGTGGTAGGCCTTCCACAGCCGTCCGTTGGTCAGCACGACCCACTCGGCCCCGTGCTCGGCGGCCACCCTGCGGGCCGTCTGGATGTTGCGGACGTCCAGGTCCTGCCCGCAGCCCTTCACCTCGACGGGCGCGAAGAGCTTCTCCTCGAGGACGATCGCGTAGTCGACCGACTCGCCGCCCGTGCGGTACTCGGTGGTCAGGTCCTGGTACTTGCTGTAGTTCATGCCGACGCTGAGGACGTCGGCCACGAGCATGCGGGTGTCGCCCTCGTTGGCGTCGCGCTCGACCAGTTCGGCCAGCGGGCCGGAGAGACGGTCGATCGCGGCGGCGAGCCTGCTGCGTACGGGGGTCTCCCAGCTGACGGTCGTGGTCGTGAACTGACCGGTCCTGGTCATCACCTGGGTTGCCTCAGCGTCCATGCCCGTCCGTTTCCGCGGTCGCCGTGGTCCCCGCCGCGGGCCACCGGGGCGGGGGTAGTGCAGCAACGATCGTACAACTCGGGCGGGCTCCTCAGCCCACCGCCGTGCGGCCGGTTCCGGCCCCGGCGACCGCCTCGGCGACCGCCCGCGGGTCGACCAGATGGGGGTGGTGCCCGGCGCCCGGGACCCGGACCGTCCGGTGCCCGGGGTCCACCGCCCCGACGGGGTCGTGCTCGCCCGCGACCACCGTCACCGGAACGGGGCAGGAGGCGAGCAGCGCGCGCAGCTCCGCCCGGGAGGCCGCGCGCCGCCCCTTGGACAGCGCGCGCGCCACGCGGGCGGCCGCCCCGGGTCGGCGCAGGCCGAGCACCGCGCTGGCCACGGCACGGTCCAGGTCGTCGCGGCCCTCACCGACGCCGGTCATCCGGCGCAGCCGCTCGGCCGACAGGCGGGGCAGGGCCGCTCGGACCAGGGGGCGCGTGTGCTCGGGGCGTAGGGGCCGGTCCTGGAGGAAGGCGGGGGCGACCAGGACGAGGCCGCCGACCCGCTCGGGGTGGGCGCTGGCGTACCGCACCAGGGGCGCGCACCCGGCCGAGTGGCCGACCAGGACCGGCCTGGTCACCACCGGGCCGAGCAGTTCCCCGAGCCACACCGCGTCGGGAACGGGGGAGGGGCCGGAGCGCCCCAGCCCCGGCAGGTCGGGGACGAGGACGGGGGCGTCGAGCAGGTCCGCCACCGGACGCCAGGACTCGCCGTCCAGGGGCAGGCCGTGCAGCAGGACGTAGGACGGGGACACCCGGTCCCCGGTGAGGTAGGTGCGGGTTCCGGCGACCGGACGCAACCCTCCGTGGACTCCGTCGGGCAGCGTTCCGAAGCCCTCGGAGACCAGCCGGTCCGCCCAGCGGGTGAGCGAGGTCCACACCGGCGGGTGGGCCAGACCGGCGGCCGCCGCGAGCGCGTTGGCGGACGCGGTGTCGTAGCGGTCCCCGCTGAGGAAGGTGAGCGTCTCGGGCTCGGTCCGGGTGAGCGCGCGCGGCAGGCGGCGTAGCAGCCCGACGGGCACGGAGCCGCGCGGCGGGCGCACCCCCAGGTGGCGGGCGAGGCCGTGCAGGAGTTCGCCCAGGTTGGGGGTGGACTCGTCGAGGACCCAGTGGGCGCGGACGCCTCCGGAGTCGTGTGCGGGGACCGCGGCGAGGAAGCGGGCGAGGTGGTCGGCGGTCACCACGGGGACGAAGGTCGCCGCGTTGCCCGGGGCGAGCGGCAGCCGACCGAGCCACAGGTCGCGGACGGTCTCGGCGAGGCCGATGTACTGGCCGGACTCGCCCGTCACCGAGTCGCCGATCACCGTCGCGGGGTTGACGACGGTCAGCGGCAGGCCCTCGCGTTCCGCCAGGTCCCGGACGGCGGCGTCGGCCTCGATCTTGGACGCCTCGTAGGCGCCGAGTTCGCGGTAGAGCCGGTCCGTGTCCGTCGCGGCCGGGCCCGGTGCGCCCGCGCGGTAGCCGGTGACATGGACGACGCGCCGCAGTCCGGAAAGGCGCGCGGCCCAGGTGAGGACGTGCAGGGCGCTGTCGACGTTGGCGGTCCTGGCCTCCTCGCGGTCCATACCGAAGCGGTACACGGCGGCGCAGTTGTGGACGTCGCGGACGGATTCCAGGGTCCGCGCGTCGTCCGCGCCCAGGCCGAGTCCGGGACGGGTGGCGTCGACCCGGACGGTGGTCAGCCGGTCGGCGGGGAGTCCGCGCTCGCGCAGCCACGACAGGAGCTCCTCCTCACGGGGGCCGCCCCGGGTCGCGGCGGCGACGGACCGCCCGTCCCGGAGGAGTTCGGCCACCAGGTGCCGGCCGATGAGGCCGGTCGCTCCGAGGACGAGGGTGCCGGGTGTCCGGGCTGCTGACATGACGACTCCTTAAGTAGACCTGTCTACATATTTTTGAGGCATGAGGGAACCCCGGTGCTCGGGCCCCTCCTACGCGCCGAGGATCCGGGTGACCGTTCCGCGGGCCGCGTCGAGCGGTGCGCGGCTGTGGGTCGCGCGGGCCAGGAGGAGCGCGCCCTCCACGACGGACAGCACCGACCAGGCGTCCGCGTCCGCCCCCGCCCGGTCGCGCCCGTCCGCTGCCAGGCGGTCCGCCAGCACCCCCTGCCAGGACGAGTAGACGTCCCGGCAGACCGCGTGCACGGCGCCGTCGGCGGCCGAGACGTCCAGCGCCGTGGCGGCGAGCGGGCAGCCCTTGGTGAAGTCCGACCCCTCCATCCGGGCGGTGAAGTGGTCGATCAGCGCCAGGACGAGGCCGACCGTGTCGGGCGCCTCCTCGGACATCTCGCGCAGCAGCGCCCCGACCTCCGAGCCCGCCGCCTCCAGGGCCGCCGCGACGAGTTCGTCCTTGCCGCCGGGGAAGTGGAAGTAGAGGGAGCCGCGCGGGGTCCCGCTGGCGGCCAGCACCTGGTTGAGTCCGGTGCCGGAGTACCCGTGCGCCTCCAGCAGTTCGCGCGCGCCGTCCACGAGCCGTGCCCGCGTGGCCGCTCCCTTGGTTCCCATGGACGCCAGACTAGACCGATCTGCATATTTTTGCCAATCGGCGGAGCCTCACGCGTCCCGCGCGGCGCCCGCGCTCCGTGCGCGGAACTCCCGCGGGCTCATCCCCCGCCTCCGTTTGAAGGCCGTGCTGAACGCGGCCGCGTCGGAGTACCCGACGGCGTCGGCCACCCGGCCCACACCCGCGTCCGACTCCGCCAGCAGCCCCTCGGCGGTGTACATGCGCCACTCGGTGAGGTAACTCAACGGTGCCTGGCCCATGACCTCGGTGAAGCGTTTGGCGAAGTGCGCCCGCGACACCCGCGCCCTGGCCGCCAGCGCCCCGACCGTCCACGGCTCCCGCGGGTTCCGGTGGACGGCGTCGAGCGCGGGCCCGGTCACGGGGTCCATGGTCCCCCGGTACCAGGCGGGGGCGGCCGCGCCCTCCCGCTCGAACCAGCAGTTCAGCGTGCAGACCAACCCCATGTCCAGGGCGCGGTCGACCAGGGCCTGCCCGCCCGGCCGGTCCCGGCGGGCCAGGGCGTCCCGCGCCGACGCGAGCCACAGGACGTCGTCGGCCTCCTCCCGGTGCACCAGGGCGGGCGGCAGGGTGGCCAGCAGCCGGTCGTGGCGGCCCCGCGCGGACTGGTAGGAGCCCACGACGAGACTGGTGCGGTCCACGGAGCCGTCCGTCAACCGCAGCGGCGCGGGTCCGCGCACCAGCGCGGTGTCGCCCGGGCCCAGCCTGAGGGAGGGGCCGTCGGCCGGGAGGACCGAGGCGGTGCCGTCGAGCACCGTGACCATGCTCAGTGACGCGCCGTCGGTGAGGTGGATCGTCCACGGGGGGCCGAGCGACGTCTCGCACAGGGACGCTCCCCGCGCGCGGATGCCGCTCAGCATGTCACTCAAGGGGTCCATGGCGGCAGTGTAGACGAACACAAAGAAAATACGGATTCTGAGCCATGGATCGTCCAGAGTTTCTGTTCTGTACTGGGGGCATGAACCACGAGAGCCCTGAGACCGGCACCCCCGTGCGCGATGACGAACGCACCGCGCTCGTGGTGTTCGCCCACCACCGCTCCGACTCCCTGACCGCGTCCGTGGCCAGGCGCGCCGCGGACCGGCTCGCGTCCGCCGGGTACCGCGTCGATCTGCTGGACCTGCACGCCGAGGGGTTCGACCCCCGCAACCGCGTGGCCGACGAACCCGACTACACGGACCGCGACAGGACCTACTCCGAGGAGGTGCACGCCCACTTCCGCCGCGTCCGCGCCGCGGAGGTCATCGTCCCCGTCTTCCCCGTGTGGTGGTTCGGCCCCCCGGCGCTGCTGAAGGGCTGGTTCGACCGGGTGTGGAACTACGGTCTGGCCTACGGGCGCAGGGAGTCCCGCATGGCCCAGAAGCGGATGCTGTGGGTGGGCCTGGCCGGGCTCCCCGAACGGGACCCGAACGCCGACCTCGTCACGGGGCTGCTCGACGGTGCGCTGCGCCGGGGGATCTCCGAGTTCTGCGGGATCACCGACGTCCGCACGGCGGTCCTGTTCGACAGCGAGGGGCAGGAGCTCACCGGGGAGGTGCGCGAACGCCACCACCGTGACCTCCTCGCCGTCGCCGACACGGCGGTCGACGAACTCGTCGCCGGGTGACGGGGGGCCTGCAGGGGCTGCACTAGGACCCCGCCGCCGTCATCGGATTCGAAGTCCGCGTGATTCGTGCAGACACGTGTCACTTTGTACCTTTTCATGTCACTAAATCCGATTGCCGGTGTTGTCTGGTGCTGGGTGATGCCGCCTGGTGTCGCGTCACAACGGAGTTGCGGAGCACGAACCGGCGATGGGCGGCATCCGGCCAGGGGTGCGGACGGAATGGAGGCGAAGCGGGGGGTTTCGCACGTCGGCCGACTCTCCGCGGCCCTGCCGTGGGAGGTGCTGGAGGTCCAGTCGGACGGTAGCCGAACGATCTCGGGACTCCAGGAAGCCTTCCTCGACAAGGCTCGGAAACTTGCAGCGGTGAGAGTAGACATGGCTTCCCCGTGCTGCTAAATTTCCTGTCGTAGCCGAAGAGATCCACGGCTGGGCCACCGGATACGCCGGTGGAGAGCAGGACGGCCCGACCGGCGCGCTTGGTTGTACGGCGCTGCGGGCCGGCAGTACCGCAGTACCGGTGTTCCGCTCGAACAGGGGACACCGTGCAGGAAGTGGAGCAGGACGGCTCGACGGTGTGCACGTGCTTGAAGACACCGGGAGCCGGTAGGACAGCAGTACAGAAGGTCCAGCAGTACCGCAGGACCGGCCTCCCGCCCGCACGGGGGAGACCGTCGCAGGAAGAAGAAGGACGCGGCAGGGCTCGACCGGCGCGCGCTTCAACAGCGCCGGTCGAGCCGCCAGGGCCGCAGCCGAAGAAGTAGTGCACGAAGTGAGAACGAGAGGAGCAGATGCCATCAGGATCGCCCGGGCGAGGTGGGAATCCCGCTCGGGTACCGCAGGGCCCTGTTCTGGAAGAGGGTGGTCCACGGTCACACAACCGCGATCCCCGCGATCCCGTACCGGCTTGACCTCGGGAAGCGGAAGACCGGCAACGGCCGGTAGGTGGTATTGAACTCTCGGGCCCCAGCGCCGTTCGGCGTTGGGGCCCTCGACGTGCGTTCACAAGAAGGAAGACACGCACTTGTCCCGTCCCGAAACCGGTGACCGGTTCGACGATGACGACTACCCCGCCTACACCGTGGGCAGCGCGGCGGAGATGATCGGCGCCACGCCGGCCTTCCTGCGCGCCCTGGGCCAGGCCAAACTGATCGAGCCCCTGCGCTCGGAGGGCGGGCACCGCCGCTACTCCCGCTACCAGCTCAGGCTCGCCGCCCGGGCACGCGAACTCGTGGACCAGGGCACACCCATCGAGTCCGCGTGCAGGATCATCGTTCTGGAGGACCAGCTGGAGGAGGCCCACCGGATCAACGCGGAGCTGCGCGCCACCGGTCGGGAACAGGCCCCCGACAAGACCGACGACGACCGGGCCTGAGCGCGCACCGCCCCCGACTTCGGGGAGATCGAGGCCTGTCACGGCTGCACAGGGGTCATCTTGCCCTCGACGCAGCCTCGCAGGAACCGGGTCATTCTCCACGTCGCCACAGCGGCTCGACAGCGACTCCTGGATCCACCTGGTGTCGGGGCTGGGCCGTGCCTGGGCCACAGGTGATGCCCGTCCGGGAACCGGCGGCCGCGCGCGGAGATGGACGCCTGGGGCGCCGCCGTGCCGGGGGTTCCCAGGCACGGGTAGCGGTTCTGACCCCGTGACATCAACACCGATGGCCCGCACCGACGCGTTCTGCGTGGGGGCGGGCCATCGTCGTTTCCGGGATCGGCGAGACCCCCAAGCCGCGCGGGCGCCGGGCCGGGCGCGGCCCTCAGGCCGGTGGGCGCGGGGTGTGTATGACGGGACAGGTGGAGCACACCCACCGGCCCGATCCCGGTCCCGTGCACCCGCTGGTGCACCCCCAACACGAAGACGGCCCCTGGCGTGCGAAGCGTTAGCGCACGTCAGGGGCCGTCTTTGATGCCGAGCGGATGACGGGAATCGAACCCGCGTTATCAGCTTGGGAATTCGAGGTCACGGAATACGGCTGATCTGCGAACCTCTGACCTGGGATGCAACGGGCGATCGCCGCCTGAATGACCGTGAGTCCCCCTCTGCCGACTCCCTGACGGGCAAGCAACGGGCACACCCATTGTGCGTGATGGCGGTTAGGAGGTAAACCCGGCCGCACGACCGCCAGAGAGTGTCAGGAGACGAACACGAACGCAGTAGAGAACGCCGCTACTGCGGCAAGGAACAAGACGAGGCCCTCGGCGAGCGCGCGACTCCACCCTTCACCTGATTCGCGGGCAAGGATGACACGGAGGGCGGCGACCAGGGAAGCCACCAGGATGAGGGCGAACAGTCGAAACACTGGATCCCTTTCATAAGACCGGACATGACTTCCATGACTGGCTCCTCTCGTGGGCTATCCACTGCCTCTCGGAGCAAGAACGACGATAGTGCACACTTCGGAGGCATTATGGTTGGTGAATTCCGTTTTGATCGTTAAGCACGCGACGTGAAGACTGAGACGGAAGTCGAGCCCACACCTCAACGTGCGAGAACGTGTTCCGCCCGGGGGTTCGCACGGGGTGGTTCACACATCGCGGCCAGATTCTTTGAACTCGATGGATCTGGAAGCCCGATACAGCAACCCCGGCGGCGGGTCACCACGGTTTCGGGCCGAGGTGCCCGATAGCGCCGGAGTCGGTCACCTCAGACAGTCCGAGTCGCGCTATCGGGTGCCTCGGGATCCGAACACGCCAGCAACCACCCCGGGCCACCCGGTGCCGGAACCGGTCCTGTCGGATCAACCCCGGCGCTCCGCCTTCCTCCGGCCGCCGCGTGGCTCGGGACCGGGCGGCAGCCCGCAGCCCGAGCCGGGCGGCGAGCCGCCGCGACGGCGCTCGCGCCGTCGCCTTGATCCCATACAGCACAATTCGGCAACGAGGCCAGTGGACCTATGACGCGACGGGTTGCGCTCCCTCCCACGCCAGCGTGAAGCTCCGTGCGTATGTCTCGGCCATGTCTGGGGACAGGGTCCGGTTGATCTCGACCACGGGCGACTTCGCCGCAGGAAGGCCATAGATGTGCTGGTTGACCAGAAGCCGCTTTTCCGTCAGGTAGACGGAGTTGTACAGGATTGTCGAATGAGTCCTGACCTCGACGCCTTCGACGCCCAGGAGGGGGCGGAAGAGGGCAAGTGCGTTCCTCGCCCTGGCGGCCAAGGCGTCTCCGATCTCCTCGTCCTCCCCGCGCTGCCTGACCTCTGGGGAATCAGGATCTCCGAGCAGGATCCGGACGCTCACGCCGTCACGGGCTCTCGCGGCTAGGAGCTCCAGCATGCCCGCGTCGTCAGAGAGGAAGAGACCGCTGTAGACGAGGATGCCGATTTCCTGCTTCGCCTCGGCGAAGAGGGCGCACCACGCTTCCCGCGGCACCTGCCAGCGGTGGGCGAACACGCGGTAGGCGTGCTCGAAGAGGGGAGGGTCCTCCTCCGGCTCCGGAGCCCCCTGCGGCCATAGCTCTTCCTCGTCCACCTGGAGAAGATCGGCGACCGCCCAGCGGTGGCGGGGGTAGGGCCGTTGGCCGGAGAGCCATCGGCGCACGGTCTTGGGGTCGACGCCGAGACGTGCGGCCACGTCGGTTTCGGTGAGTCGGGACGCGGCCAGTGCCTTCCGCAGTGCAGTGTTCACGTCGGTGCCCTCCGGGGTACGGGACCCCGACGATAACAGAAGACGTCCCTAGACGTCCCTCAACTTGTCCGATACGTGGTACACATGTCCGCCTACTCAGAGCATCGTTTCCCACGTAACGAAGGCTCCTGCGAGTCCCTCGGACTCCCAGGTGTCTGACCCGACCGAGTAGGGGCGGAACATGCGGAACCCGTTCGCGTACGTCCGGAAACGAGCATCCTCCACGAACCGAGTCCCCAGAGCCACGCCGTGCACGGGGCTTCCCTTCACACCGCCGCCGTCCGTATACGCGGTCGCTCCCCTGGTACGTGTGGCCCGGCCCTACGTGCTCCACGCGGAGAGGCTGCGTGCTGCTCGCCTCGTCGACCGGACGCGGATCGGTCTGGAAGTCCTTTTCGAGATCTCACGGACGGAGGCGATGGCGGCGTGAGCGCGAAAACCGGGCCGGACATCCTGCTTCGACTGCTCGAAGCCCACTACGGCGACCAGTGGTCCATCCGGCGTCACGGACGTCTGTGGGTGGCCACCACCACGAACGCTGACGCGACGCACGCTCCCACGCTCATCGAGGAGAACGTGGAGGTGTTCGCCAACCAGCTTGAGCATCCCCCCAACGGGATCGGGAACGCGGACCTGCTTCCCGCGCGGATCGCCCAGGGCGGCCGTCGCATCGGGGGTGCCGAAGACGGTCCTCCGGAGGGGTGAGGACCGGCCGCGGGCCGACGCTCGGGTTCGTCCGTAACCAGCTTCGGTACTGCGGTTGGGGCGTCCGCCTGGTGGTGATCGGGGGGAGGGCCAACCTGGCCCGGTCATCACCGGCGGGCGTCTACATGCTTCTCGTCCCATACTGGTGTGCAGTTGTGCAGCGCTGTTCAACTTCATCACTCAGGTCTGCATCTTGTCTCGGAGGAATCTGCTTGAGTCCGCGTACCCCTTGGGGGACCTACTACCAGATCGCGGAGGCCCTGCGCTCCCGCATCACTACTGGGGACCTCGCGCCCGGGGACGCGGTTCCCTCCGAGGCCGCGCTCGGAGACGAGTTTGGCGTCTCTCGCACGACTGTCCGCCGCGCCCTGGCCCTGCTGGAAACGGATCGGATGATCAAGGCTCTTCCCGGGACAGGTCGCGTCGTGTGCACCGAGGAAGAACGCCAAAGTACGGAACCGGGCTCTGCGCCTCCTGCCCAGTATCGGCGGATCGCCGCTGAGCTGCGGGACCGGATCACCAGAGGTGAACTCGCTCCCGGTGACGCTCTGCCCAGTGAGGCCGCGCTTGTTCGCGAGTACGACGTGTCACGAGGGACGGCACGACAGGCCCTCTCCGAGCTGGAGGGAACCGGGCTCGTGGTCGCCGTGCACGGTAAGGGCCGGTTCGTCAAAGGCCCGGACACGGCCGCGGGTTAGCCTGGCACATGTGGGACATGTTCACTGGGCGCGGGATCTCGCGCGAGAGTTGCTCGAACGACCGTTGCCCCGGCGCTGGGCGCACACACAGGGCGTGGCGGAACAGGCCCGCTCCCTGAACGGGGTTCTCGGGGAGGACGCGGATCTCCTCGAAGCCTCGGCCTGGCTGCACGACATCGGGTACTCACCGGACCTGGCGACGACCGGCTTCCATCCCCTCGACGGTGCTCGCTACCTCCGGGACGTCCAGAAAGCTGAGCACGAGTTGTGCTCCCTGGTCGCCTACCACTCCGGGGCCGTGGTGGAAGCTGAGGAACGCGGCATGCCGGGTGTGCTCGAAGGCGAGTTCGCGCACCCTCGGCAAGATCTGCTGGAAGCGCTCACCTACTCGGACATGACCACGGGGCCGGACGGCACCCATCTACCGGTCGAACGCCGGTTGTCGGAGATTCTGGAGCGCTACGCCCCTGACCACCTCGTGCATCGTGCGATCACCCGTTCCTCACCGACGCTGACGTCGGCGGTGCGGGTCGTGGAACAGCGTTTGGCCAACGCTCGCTGAGATCACCCGATGTGCATCGGTCCACCGCTGAGGAAGTGGTCCACACGTAGCCGCATGGACCGGTCCATCGTGTACGTCGCCAACTTCGCCCGGGGAACCCAGACGACTTCCTTGGACTCGCTGCTGGGCCTCGGCTCACCCGAGACGGGGCGGGCGGTGAACACGATGGAGAATTCCTGACGGGCCTCGCCGTCGCTCGTGTAGTAGATGATGTGCTTCGGATCGCTGTAGATCCCGACGGTTCCGGTGATCTCGCAGGTGACCCCGGTCTCTTCGAGGGTCTCCCGCACCGCGGCTTGGGGAACCGACTCGCCCAGGTCGATGGCTCCCCCGGGAACCGCCCAGTTGTCGTTGTCGGTGCGACGGATCATCAGAATCTCGTCACGCTCGTTGACGACGAAGACGTTCACCGAGGGGACGAGACTGTTCGCGGTCGGTGCCTCGGGGTCGTCGTAGTAGTCGATCCGCTTACCCATATGCCTTTCCTCAACTGAATGCGTCACGTAGTTCAGAGCGCGGTTGATGTGCTGAGAGACCTGCGCAGGGGAACCGCCGAGGCTTTCGATCATGGACGATGCCGTGTTGCTCTGATCGTGCAAAAGTCCGGAAAGCAGATGCTCCGTACCTATGGCGTTGTGATCCCGATAAGTCGCTGCGTGGAGGGCTCCCACCAATGCGGTCTTGGCATCCGGATGGAAGGGCAGGTGTTTCGGCCGGAACCAGATTTTTCGCTCGCCGGTCTTGGCTACTTTCGCTCGAACCGACTCGTAGTCGACGTTGAAGAACTTCAGGGTGTGAGCGGCAATGCCCTCGTGTTCCGCAATAATGCCGAGAAGCAAGTGTTCGGTCCCGATGTAGGTGTGCTTGAGGGTCTTTGCTCCGTGCTCGGCTAGGCCGACCACCTGCCGGGCCTGTGGTGTGTATCTCTCGAACATGGCTACTGCTCTCGCATCAGGCGGAGTGTGGAGGCCTGATCATGACTGTACTTCGCGAGGTCGTCCAAGGTTCGGTGTACGTACTGAACAACGTCTTCGGGAGGAATGCCGAGGTTCTGGAGGACGTGGGATGCCACGTTGTGTTCTTTGCGCAACAGTCCGAGAAGTATGTGTTCTGTCCCGATGAAGTTGTGCTCTCGCCCTATGGCGGCGTAAAGCGATCCCTCCAAGGCATTCCTGGCCTCGGGGTCGAATCGTCGGTGGTACCTGAGGGTCCAACTCTTTCGTCCGCCAAGACGGGCCACTTCTGTCCGAGTGGCCTCGTAGCCCAGTCCGAGAGATGCCAACGTGCTGGCCGCGAGGCCGTTGCCTTCCAGGGCCAGCCCCAATAGCAGGTGCCCGCTGCCGATACGTCTGTGCTTGAGTGCAACCGCTTCGCTCTGCGCCTGCACGACTGCATCTCGTGCTTGGTCGGTGAACCGTTCGAACATGCCCCTCAGTCTCGCATCAGTCGAGGGGGGTCGCCCCGTCCCAGACCTTCTCGTAGCTCTCCATGTAGGTGCTCATCATCCCACCGCCGGGAATCTTGCGGAGATGGAAGACCGGCGCCTGGGCTGCCGGAGCGCCGTAGACGTGGGTGTTCACCAAGAGTTGGTCGTCGGCGCGGTACAACGAGTTGTACAGGGTCGTCCCGTGCAAGCGATACTCAGCGCCCTCGACGGCGCGTACCGGCTTGTGCATCAGGATGACGTTGCGGATCTTGGCGGCCATGAGCTCGTCCAAGCCCTCGTCCTTCCCGCGCTGTGCTACGGCTTCACTCTCGGGGTCACCCAGGAGAATCCGCACACGGGCGCCTGAGCGAGCTTTGTCCGCCAGGAGCTTGAGCATGCTCGGGTCGTCGGCCAGGAAGAACCCGCTGAAGACCAGGACTGAGATCTCCTCTTGGGCGCCCTCGAAGAGGCGCTTCCACAGGTCCGTCGGGACGCTCCACCGATGGGGGTAGATCTCGATGATCTCGCTCTGCGATGCCGCCTTGCTCTGCTCCGGGCTCAGAGCCTCGGGCCAGATGTAGGTCTCCTCGACTCCGAGGTAGGCCGCGGCCGCGTAACGGTGCCGCCGGTAGGGCATGCGGTTCTGCGTGATCCAGCGCTCAACGCTCTTCGCGTCAACGCCGACCACTTCGGCCACGTCGGCCGGTGTGACGCCACGCTGAAGAAGCGCGGCTCGCAACCTCTCGTTCGGCATGTACCCCGGGGTTCGCAGGATGTCTAGGGACGCGCTCACATTATCGAGACGTCCCGAACACGTCCAGCCATGTAGTGATCTCGTCCCGCCACCTCAAGGGATCGTTGTCACTGTCGCCGGAACCCCCGGTACCAGCGGATTCGACGGACTTCCCCAACTTGCTTCGTCTACCGCTGGCCGCGAGTATCGATACATGCTATACATGTATCGAAGTTGGGTTGAGTGATCCTCTGGCGATCGCTGAAAAGAGTCCTGACCTGTGCGAACGACGAGAAGAGGGCTGTCGATATGGCTATTCAGGGTGCGTTGCCGGTGGAGTTCGGAACCGTGTTTCCGCACGGGGCCTTCGCTCTGGGGGTGGAGGCGATCACGGACTTCGAGACCAAGCGTCCGCAGTTGGACAAGGAGTCGGGGTTGCCGTTGTGGGCGGTGGATGTGATCGACGCCGACCCCGAAGCGCGGGGCAAGGCCAAGTCGGTGAAGGTCAAGGTGGCCGCCGAGGTGTGCCCGACGCTGCCGGACGAGGTCCCGGGGCTGCCGTTCCGCCCGATCGAGTTCGAAGCGATGGCTGTGATGCCTTACGTGGACGACAACGGTCGTCGCCCCCGGGTGGCGTACTCGCTGCGGGCTCGCGGGGTGAAAGCTCCCGGCGCTGCCGTTGGTGGTCGTCGCTCTCAGACCAAGGACGCCGCCTGAGGCGTGCATGAAGCGGGGCGGCCTGGTGCTCCAACACCTAGCCGCCCCTGAATCCCTCCTGCGACTGCGAAATCTCAGAAGAGGTGTCCTCAGTATGTCCGATAATGGACCTGACCTGTCCACTCTGACCGGCACTGAGCTGGTCCGGCTGTTCCTGGACGCGGTGGACTCCCCACCCTCCACGGACGCCGAACGCGCCGAGTTCTTCGACTTCAAGGCCCGCGTGTTCGCCCTGCTGGCCGATCGCGGCAACCCGGACGCGGCCCGGTTCGCCGCTCGTGCCCGTGCTGACCGTGACCGGATCCTGGCCCGGATCGAGGCCGAGATGGACGGTGAGTTCTGATGCCGCCCAAGGTGGGTGCCACCCAGACCTCCCCGACTCTGCCGTCTCCGGCTCAGGGGGTGCGGTGGACGACTCCGATCGTGGAAACGCCGGGGATCATCGTGCTGGCCTCGTGGGTGTGGCGGCTGGTGCGGTTCCTGGTGACGTTGCCGTTCCGGTTCCCCGTCATGGTCGGCTCCCTGGTCTCCTCTGCTGCGGCGTGGTGGTGGTTCGGCTGGCTGGGCCTGGCCGTGCTGTGGGCAACCGCCACGGTGGCCTCGGCGGTGTGGTGGCGCATCCGGCCGAACTCATTCCGGGTCTGCGTCACCCTCCGGTTGCTGGCGTGGTGGCGGTACGTGGTGGTCTACCGCCGGCACTGGCAACCGGTCCTGGTGATCTCCGGCCTGGCCGAGTCCTACCAGGAACGCCGCTACCTGCCCCGGATCCGGCGGGTGGTGTGCACCTCCTGGGCCGACCGAGTCCGGGTGACCCTCGTGGCCGGAACCGCCCCGGCCGACTTCGAAACCCGCGTGGCCGAGCTGGCGCACGGGTTCGGTGCCCCGTCCTGCCGTGTGGTGGTGGAGGGGCCTCGGCGGATCACCCTGGAGTTCCCCCGACACGACACGTTGGCCGAACCCCTCGACGCCCTCGACATCCCGAACCTGGATGCGGTGGATCTGTCTGCGCTGCCGGTCGGCGTCACCGAAGACGGGTCGCAGTGGCGGCTTCGCCTGCACGGAACGCATGTCCTGGTGGCGGGGGTGACTGGGTCGGGGAAGGGGTCGGTGATCTGGTCCGCCATTCGCGCAACGCTTCCGGCCGTGGCTGAGGGGATCGCGCAGGTGTGGGCGATTGATCCCAAGCGGATGGAGCTGTCCTACGGCCGGGGCCTGTTCGCCCGGTACGCCGACGACGGCGAATCCGCGGTGGCCGTCCTCGAACTGGCTGTGAGCCAGATGCAGGACCGTGCTCGACGGTACGCCGGTCGCCAGCGTTCGCATGTCCCTACGGACACGGATCCGTTCGTGTTGATGGTGCTGGACGAGGTGGCGTTCCTGACCGCCTACCACCCTGATCGGGATGTTCGCCGCCGCGCGGAGAACGCCATAGCCACCCTGACGTCACAGGGGCGTTCGGTCGGGTTCACGGTCCTGGCCGCTCTCCAGGATCCCCGCAAAGAGGTGATGAACCTGCGCAACCTGTTCCCGGACAAGGTCGCCCTGCGGCTGGACGAGGCGTCCCAGGTCGACATGATCCTCGGCGAGGGCGCCCGTGACCGTGGCGCGGATGCGCATCTGATCGACCCTGGCCTTCCCGGGGTGGGCTACGTCCGTATGGAGGGCTCACCGGCACCCGTGCGGGTGCGGGCGGCGTACGTGTCCGACGACGACATCACTGCGATGACCAGCGCCTACGGGGTGGACCCTTCATTGGGGGGTGAGGCGTCGTGATGGGCATCGGTTTCATGTTGTCGTCGGCGACGCTGCTTGAGGTCCTCGGCAAGCATCAGGGCCCAACCTATGGTCCCGAGGAACGCGATCCAGGAAAAGCGATCCTCCACGAACCACACCAGCACCACCACTGGCAGACCCATAACGGCCATGAATCCGCAGAAGACCGTCTGCCAGCGGCCCGGGGGTCCAGCACTCATGGAGTGGGCTCCTCGTCTGTGGATGAGGTCCTCTGATGCGCCCGGGAGCGAACGCGGTGATCCACGTAGACGATGACCCACAGCACCACGTTCGCCAACCATACGAGGGTCATCCACCAAGCGCTGAAGGTCCCCGGCGTCACTGGGCCAACCACGATCAAGACGATTCCGACTGTGGTGATGACCAAGCTGATCGCCAGGTGCCACAGGGACGGCGGCTTGGGTTCCATGCGGTGGGGGTCTCCCGCTCTGTGGTTGTGGGGGTGGGTTGATGCCGACTCCTACCGGTAAGTCGACCCGGGCCGAACGTCTGGCGCAACCCCTGGCCCGTGAGGTGGCCGAACAGGTGGCCGCCGACCACGGGGTGTGCATCCGCCCGGTCTCCCTTCGACGCACCGACATCACTACCGGTGCCACCGAGATCATCGACGTCCCCTGCGGGTCCACCCTCGAATCCCACTGCCCCGCCTGCGCCAAGCGGAAACGATCCCTGCGGCGGACCCAGTGTGAGGAGGGCTGGCACCTCGCCGCCGAACCGGTGGTGGAACCTGACCCGCCCTCGGAGGTGCAACGGGGCTGGGTGGAACAGCGGGCCGTGGTCACCGCCGAACGGGAACGACTGGCCGATTCCGGGGACGCCTCGACTGAGGACCTGGCTCGCCTGGACGCTGCGATTTCGGACCTGGACGAGGAAATCACCGCCTCCGGGCTGCGAGGTTCGGTGATCCGCTCGGCTGGCTCGTCCTCGGGGTCGCGTCGGGTCCGCTCCACCAAGCGGCGACAGGACGTCCCGGACCTTCCCAAGCGACCCATGACCAGGAAGACGGTCGGGCGGGCCTACACCGACCCCAACACCGGCCGGACGTTCCGTCCGTCGCTGTTCATCACCCTCACCCTCGACTCCTACGGGCGGGTGAAGTCGGACGGGACCCCCGTCGACCCGGCGACGTATGACTACCGGCGGGCGGCTCGGGACGCGCTGCACTTCTCCAAGCTGGTCGATCGGTTCGTGCAGAACCTGCGACGGGTGGCCGGGTTCGATGTGCAGTACTTCGCGGCCGTGGAACCGCAACGGCGGTTGGCTCCGCATCTGCACATGGCCACCAGGGGGACGATTCCGCGGGCCGAGCTGCGTCAGATCGCCGCCGCGACCTATCACCAGGTGTGGTGGCCCAACGCCGACACCGTTTGCTTCGAGGGTGACCACCTGCCGGTGTGGGACGAGGAAGCCGGAACCTACCTCGACCCGACCACGGGTGAACTCCTGCCGACGTGGGACGAGGCGCTGGACGTCCTGGACGAGGATCCGGACGCGGAGCCTCATCACGTGGTGCGGTTCGGTCGCCAGGTGGACGCCAAGGGGGTCGTGGCTGGTTCGGCGGACGCTGACCGGTGTGTCCGGTACCTGGCGAAGTACCTGACGAAGGACATCGCCGAGTGTCACGAGGTCGAATCCCTCACGCAGGAACAGCACGTGGACCGGCTCTTGGACGCGTTGCGGTTCGAACCGTGCTCGCCCCGGTGCGCGAACTGGCTCCGCTACGGCATCCAACCCGACCAGCCCAAGGCGGGGCTCCGCCCCGGGTTCTGCCGGTCCAAAGCGCATCGCCGCGAACACCTCGGCTACGCCGGACGCCGCGTGCTCGTCTCCCGGAAGTGGTCGGGCAAGACCCTCGCCGACCACAAGGCGGACCGGCTGGCCTGGGTGCTCAACGCTCTCGGGATCGACCCGAACAACGAGGGCCAGGAGGACGAGAACGACCCCCGTCCACCCATGCTGACCTCGGTCAACTCCGGCCGGTTCGCCTGGGAACTGGCTAGCCCCACCGATCCGGACGTGGCTCCTCGCGAACGTCGACTACTCCGCGCGGTAGGCGAATCCCTCAAACGCCGCGCCCAACTCGACGCGGCACGTACCCCCGAACGTTCGGCAACGGAAAGGGCTGCCTGATGGCGACCACCAAGACCCGTCCGACCGGCCGTCTGCTGACCGTGGCGCAAGCGGCCGAACGCCTCAATACCTCTGAGCGCTACCCCCGTCGCCTGATCGAGGAACGGCGCATCACCTTCGTCCGCATCGGTCGGCACGTGCGCATCCCCGAGAACGCGCTCGAAGAGTTCATCGCCGCTGGTGTCGTGGAACCGCTGCGACCCCACCTGAGGAGGGCCGCGTAATGGCTGCGAAGAAGCGACGGTTCGGCCGTATCCGCAAGCTCAGTTCGGGGCGCTACCAGGTTCGCTATCCCGGTCCTGACGGCGTCGACCATCCGGCCCCGCACACCTTCGCGACGAAGAAGGAGGCGGACCGCTGGCTGACCCTGAAGGAAGCCGAGATCAACCGTGACGGGTGGTGGGACCCGAACGCGGGCACTGAGCTCTTCGCCGAGTATGCGGCTGAGTGCGTGGACGAACGCGAGCTGACCCCCAAGAGCCGACGGACCTACGAGGACCTCCTCCGCCTCCACCTGAACCCCACGTTCGGCAACATGCGGTTGAAGGACATCCAGGAGGCCGATATCCGCAAGTGGCGGGCGTCTCGCCTCCGGCGGAAGAAGGGGAGGGGGCAGGTTCCCAAGGCGTACCGGCTCATGCGGACGATCCTCAACACCGCCGTGCGGGACAAGCTCCTCCGCGAGAACCCGTGTCAGATCGAGGGCGCGGGCCAGGAGGACAGCGAGGAACGCCCGGTGCTGTCGGTGCCTGAGGTGTTCAAGTTGGCCGACGCCATCAAGCCGCGGTACCGGGCACTGGTCCTCCTCGCGACGTTCGGCAGTCTGCGATGGGGCGAGTTGGCCGGTCTTCGCCGTCGTCACCTCGACCTGGGCAAGCGGACCGTGACCGTGCGGGAGACCGTCTACGACATCGGCGCCCTGGAGAAGGGCAAGCCCAAATCCAAGGCGGGTGTGCGTACGGTGCGGCTCCCGGAACTCATCATCACTGACCTACGTCACCACCTGGAGACCTATGCCGCTCCGGGGCCGAACGGGTTCGTGTTCGTCGGGGTCAAGGGCAACCAGCTACGGCGGAGCAACTTCACGAAGTACTGGGCGGACGCCTGCGACGCGGTGGGCCTGGAGGACGTTCACCTCCACGATCTCCGGCACACGGGCAACACCTACGCGGCGGAAGCGGGGGCGTCCCTGCGGGAGCTGATGAACCGGATGGGCCACTCCAGCCCCCGGGCGGCGATGATCTACCTCCACGCTCGTGATGAGCGCGCTCAGGAGTTGGCGGACCTGTTGGGGGAGAGGGCCGCCGAGGAACTGCGCAAGGCTCGCAAGGACGGCGGTGACGATGACGACGAAGACCCGCCCCTCGTCGGTGCCCGAGTCTGAGCATCGGGCACGTAGCGGGCACACGGGCGGTGTGGAGCCCTAGGAAGCAGTTAGGCCAGGTGTTCGGAAAACCCCGAATGACCTGGCCTAACACTGTTCTGAGCGGATGACGGGAATCGAACCCGCGTTATCAGCTTGGGAAGCTGAAGTTCTACCATTGAACTACATCCGCGCTGTCCCACCGGTGATCACCACCGGCTGGCAATGAACGTTATCCTAGCCCAACTCCGGGGTCCGTGGGCAACTCGGCGCCGGACCGGGGTGCCGCGCGGGGTCGCCCGCGCCGTGTTCTCCCAGGCGGTAGGTTCGGAGCGTGCTGCTCTCCGATCGCGATCTCAGGTCCGAAATCGACGCCGGGCGGGTCAGGATCGACCCCTTCGACCCCGGTCTCGTCCAACCCTCCAGCATCGACGTCCGGCTGGACCGGTACTTCCGTGTGTTCGAGAACCACAAGTACCCCCACATCGACCCCTCGGTCGAGCAGCCGGACCTCACCCGGCTGGTCGAGACCGACGGTGACGAGGCGTTCGTCCTCCATCCGGGCGAGTTCGTGCTGGCCTCCACCTACGAGGTCGTCTCCCTTCCCGACGACATCGCCAGTCGACTGGAGGGCAAGAGCTCCCTGGGCCGCCTCGGGCTGCTCACGCACTCCACGGCCGGGTTCATCGACCCCGGTTTCTCCGGGCACGTCACCCTGGAGCTGTCCAACGTCGCCACCCTGCCGATCAAGCTCTACCCGGGTATGAAGATCGGCCAGCTGTGCATGTTCCGGCTCTCCTCCGCCGCCGAACACCCCTATGGCTCCGCCCGGTACGGCTCCCGCTACCAGGGCCAGCGCGGTCCGACGCCCTCGCGCTCCCACCAGAACTTCAGCCGCACCCCGATCCCCACCGGATCCGACTGACCGGAAGCGGCCACCCTCGCCGGGGATGCTGACGGTATGGTCAGGGTTGACCACGTTCCGTGGATGAATGTGCCCGGTTTGCCGATGTGACCCATATCACCATGAAATGTCGTGTGGTGTAGATCACACTCGGCCCTCTTGTGGTGCCTGGAACCACCGCTATAAGTCGGTGTACCGCTTTTACCCAGGTTAAACCTGTTACTTGCTGGTGACATTCCAACTAAACCGCCGGTGTACATCTCGGTAAGGTGGCGCCCCGACGTGACACCAGGTGGCGGTCTCGCCCCGGTCCTCGGGGTGCGCACGCGGGGGCTCTGCGCCGACCCGCCGCCTGAGGTAACCGCGGGCGGCGAAGAGGCAGTAGGCCTTGTCGGGGCTCGCGGTGGAACAGCCCCGTAGAGGAGACCGTGTCAGCAGTACGCGCAGACAACCTGTACAAGGTGTTCGGCAGGCAGGCAGGGGCCGCGGTCGAGCGGCTCTCCGACGGCAGCCACCGTGACACCATCGCCGACCTCGACGTGACCGCGGCCGTCATCGACGTCTCGTTCGAGGTCAAGCCCGGCGAGATCTTCGTCGTCATGGGCCTGTCCGGATCCGGGAAGTCCACCCTGATCCGCATGCTCAACGGCCTCCTGGAGCCCACCTCGGGCACCGTGGAGGTCGACGGCGTCAACATCTCCGCCCTCAACAAGAAGGCCCTCCTGAAGCTGCGCGGAGAGAAGATCAGCATGGTCTTCCAGCACTTCGCGCTCCTTCCGCACCGCACGGTCCGCGAGAACGCCGCCTACGGCCTGGAGCTGCGCGGCGTCCCCCGGGCCGAACGCGACCGGAAGGCCCAGGAGACCCTCGAACTGGTCGGCCTCGGCGGCTGGGAGGACAAGCTCCCCCACCAGCTCTCCGGCGGGATGCAGCAGCGCGTGGGCCTGGCCCGCGCCCTCGCCGCCGACACCGACATCATCCTCATGGACGAGGCGTTCAGCGCCCTGGACCCGCTGATCCGCCGCGACATGCAGACCCAGCTCCTCGAACTCCAGGAGAGCCTGGGCAAGACGATCATCTTCATCACGCACGACCTCAACGAGGCCATGCGCCTCGGTGACCGGATCTGCGTGCTGCGCGACGGTCGCGTCGCCCAGGTCGGCACCGCCCAGGAGATCCTCAGCACCCCGGCCAACGACTACGTGGAGCGCTTCATCGAGGACGTCGACCGCACCCGGGTCCTCACCGCCACGGAGGCGATCGACCCCGACGCGCCCGACGACGCGTCCCTGCCCGAGGTCGCGGCGGACACGCCCATCGCGGACCTGTACGGCAGCATGACCACCTCCGACCACCTCCGCGTGGTCGGTGACGACGGCCGGGCGCTCGGGACGGTGTCGCGCGGCTCCGTGCTCGCCGCCCTCGCGGTCGGGAAGGAGAACGCGTGAACCCCGTCGACTTCCCTCCGAGCATCCCCCTCGGCGACGGCTTCGAGGCCCTCAACGAGTGGCTCAAGGGCAACTTCGCCCCGGTCTTCGACGCCATCGCCGACTTCGTGGACTGGGCCGTGGACGCCCTCTCCGGGTTCTTCGTCTCCCCGGGTGCGGGTCAGCTGGCCTTCATCGCCGCCGCGCTCATCGCCGCCCCCCTGCTCCGGACCCGCAGGCAGCCCCTGACGGCCGTCGTGGGCGTGGTCTCGGTCCTCTACATCCTCCAGGCCCAGCTCGGGGTCGGTGACCTGTTCATCAACAGGGTCCTTCCGCCCGGGCCGATCGTGTGGCTGATCGACGTGACCGGCGAGTACGCCGACGGCTACTTCGTGGTCTCCCTGCTGTTCCTGATCTCCGTGACGGTGCTCGGGATGATGGACCGGGGGACCCGGGCACGCACAGGCACGGTGGCCGGCGGCTGGCTCGCGGCCGTCCTGCTCGGCTGGTTCCTCCTGCCGATGGTGGTCACCGAGCCCCGCGCCCTGCTGATGCTCCTGCTGCTCAGCCTGCTCGCGTTCTCCGTGGCGGGTTGGAAGATGGGCGTGTTCGCCCTGGTGTCGCTGTTCGTGGTGGCGTCGGTCGGTCAGTGGGCCAACGCCATGGACACCCTCGGCCTGGTCCTCATCGCCAGCCTCATCGCGGTGGTCATCGCGATCCCGATCGGGATCCTGGCGGCCTACAACGACACGGCCAGCAAGATCGTCAAGCCGGTCCTGGACCTGATGCAGACGATGCCCGCCTTCGTCTACCTCATCCCGGCGATCTTCTTCTTCTCGATCGGTTCCGTTCCCGGCGTGATCGCGACCATCGTCTTCGCCATGCCGCCCGGGGTGCGCCTCACGGAACTGGGCATCCGCCAGGTCGACAAGGAGCTGGTGGAGGCCGGTGAGTCCTTCGGCGCGCCCAGCCACAAGATCCTGACCGGGATCCAGGTCCCGCTCGCCCTGCCCACGATCATGGCCGGTGTCAACCAGGTCATCATGCTCAGCCTCTCCATGGTCGTCATCGCGGGCATGGTCGGCGCGGGCGGCCTGGGCAACCAGGTCTACCAGGGCATCTCCCGCAACGACGGCCCGCTGGGCTTCGAGGCCGGTGTCGCCGTGGTCGTCCTGGCGATCTTCCTCGACCGCCTGACGGCCGCGATCACGCACAACACCCCGCAGGCGCGCGCCCAGCGCGCGCGCTCGTGACAGACCGACAGAAGTACCGAGGGAAGGAAGGGCACGTTATGAACGCGCGTCTGGCATCGCTCACGGCCGTGGGCCTGAGCAGCGCACTCCTGCTGACCGCCTGTGGCGGCGGCGGTGAGGATCTGACCGGCGACGAGACCGAGGAGCAGGGCTCGGGCGGCGGTGAGATCAACATCGCCCTCATCCCGTGGGAGGAGGACATCGCCGTCACCAACCTGTGGCAGGTGATCCTGGAGGAGAAGGGCTATGACGTCACGGTCACCGAACTGGACGTGGCCCCGATGTACCAGGGCACGGCCAACGGCGACGTCGACGTCTTCCTGGACACCTGGCTCCCGGTGACGCACGCCGACTACTGGGAGGACTACGGGGACCAACTGGAGGACCTCGGCTCCTGGTACGACAACGCGCGCCTGACGCTGACCGTCCCCGCCTACATGGAGGACGTCAACAGCATCGAGGACCTCCCCGGCATCGCCGAGGAGCTCGACAACCGCATCGTCGGCATCGAGTCCGGCTCCGGCCTGGTGCGCGTCACCAAGGAAGAGGCCATGCCCGGCTACGGTCTGGACGACCTCGAGCTGATCGAGTCCTCCACGTCCGCGATGCTGGCCGAGCTGGACTCCGCCTACCAGGAGGAGGAGCCGATCGTCGTCACGCTGTGGCGTCCGCACATCGCCTACGCGCAGTACGACCTGAAGGACCTGGAGGACCCCGAGGGTCTGATGGGTGACGCGGAGAGCATCCACGCGGTCGGCCGTGACGGCTTCAGCGAGGACTTCCCCGAGGTGGCGGCCTGGATCGAGGCGTTCCAGCTGTCCGACGAGGAGCTCGGCGACCTGGAGTACCTGACGCTGGAGGAGCACCAGGACGACCCGATGGAGGGCGCGCGCGTCTGGCTGTCGGAGAACCCCGAGGCGCTGGAGCGCACCCTGGGCGACGACGCGGAGGGCCTGGAGTTCTAGCCGGCTCCCGGCGCCGCACGGCGTCCCGGATCCGCCGCCCCGAGCCCCGTGCCGGGGCGGTGGGGCCGTGAGGAACACCCGCGGGCCGTCTCCCCTCAGGGGGAGGCGGCCCGTCCGCGTGTGCGCTGCCGGTGCGGCTCAGGGCGCGTAGTAGCCGCCCTGGGCGCCGGGCTTCCACTGGTTGGCCTGGTCGCGGCGCTCCCGCCGGGGGAGCAGGTAGGCGGAGAGCAGGCCGCCGACGAACCCGAACAGGTGGGCCTGCCACGAGACGCCGGGGTGCTGGGGCAGGACCCCCCAGATCATCGTCCCGTAGAAGAGGACCACGCAGATCATGATCACGATGTCGATGGTCTTGCGCTCGATGACCCCGCGCAGGACGGTGTAGCCGAAGTAGCCGAAGACGAGCCCGCTGGCGCCGACGGTGAGGGAGAGGGGCTGGCTGAACAGCCACACGCCGATCCCGCTCACCAGGGCCACGATCAGTGTGGTCAGGAGGAACCGGCCCAGACCGCTGAAGGCGACCAGGGACCCCAGGACCAGGAACGGCAGCGAGTTGCCGATGAGGTGCGCGAGGTTGCCGTGCATGAACGGTGCGGTGAGCACGGTCCAGGGTTCGGAGAACGTCCAGGCGCGCAGGCCGAACTCCCGGTCGAGCCCCCCGCTGTACAGGAAGCTGTCGAGGATCTCGAAGACCCACATGGTCGCGAGCATCCCCGCTACGGTCAGGATGGCGGTGATTCTGGACTGCTTCACCCCACCGAGGGTAGATCACGCGCCCTTGAGGCGGTATGTCCGTGGGGTGTGTGGTGCGGCTGAGGCCACCTGTGCCAGAGGGACCAGGGGACCGCCGCACACGTCGAGCCTCAGGAGGTCAGGGAGCGCTCGCGGGGCGGGATACCGGCGACCGCCATGAAGGACTCGACCTTGGCGGGCCTGGTCATCCCGGTCAGCGGGAGGTGGGTGCGGGCGGTGCGGCGGCTGTGCAGCGAGGGGAAGCGCTTGGGCCGGCCCGCGGTGTCGTAGAGGGCCAGGGAGCGGATCCGGCCGGGGAGCACGTGGTAGGAACCGATGTCCTGGAACGGCACGCTCACGGTGTAGCGGCCCCGCACGTAGCGGAACTCGTCGTCGGAGACCTCCAGGACGGGCACCTTGATGAGGTGGCCGTGGACGGCCAGCGCGGCGCCCATGAGGGCGAGGAGGATCCCGAGGGTGACGGTGGCCCAGTGCCCGGGTTCGACGACCACGGTGGCGGCGGCCAGCGCCACGAGGAGGTAACCGGCCGTCAACTCCACGCGCTTGCGGCCTGCCGGGCAGACCATCCGGACGGTTTCGGACACGGCAGATGCCTCTCTCGCTGGGTACTGCACGGGGTGACGGCGGTCGCCGATCGCAGCCTATCGGCTCCCCGCCCCTGCGCACTGCGGTTTCGGACACCCCACTTCACGGTACGGACTGCTCATCTGTGACTGTTGGAATTATTGTGCTTTTTGTTTCTTTTGTCCGTTTGTCGTGGGATCTTCCGATGAGCGGACTTTCCACTCTCCCTTCTTGCGGCCAGTGGGAGGCGTGCTCGACGGTGAGGATTTCCTGTGTTATGTGAGTGCTTTCGTGTCGTATGTCCACTTTGTTGTGCGTGTGACTTGAGGGGGGCTGCGAAGATCAACACTGTTGACCTCAGGTGCGATTTTCTCGGCCACTCTCCGCGATGCTCTGTGCATTTTTGGCATGTCCGAATCCAACTTCGCTGGGTAACTCCGTCGATCAGGCTCTGACCTGCCCACACGTGGATCCGCATGGCGTGTTACCGCCGTGTTGAGGTCCCGTGTCGACCACTCTCGGCAACGGCAGCGAACGGGTTGCGGATGGGTCACGAATCCGGCAGTGGGGCTATACAGACATTTCGCCTAATGGTCTTCTGAACGACTAATCGCCTAACTTCGGCGGGGTATGCGTCATGTGTTCCGACGCTGTGTGTTCGGCTCGTATTAGCGATCAAGGGTGTAACTGATGCACAAACGAAGGAAAACGCTCGCGCTGGCCGCGGCGGGCGCCTCCGCGATGATGGTGTTGACGGCCTGTTCCGGTGGCGGAAGCGGTCCGGCCGAGGGGGAAAGGGAGGTCACATGGGTGATCAACAGCCTCCCGGCCGCGTGGGCGAGCACGAGTGCCGCGGGCGGCAGCGTCTACACGCTCCAGATGCTCTCCGGGGTGGTGCCCAACACCGGCATCTGGCAGCCCGACGGCAGCTACGCGTACAACATGGACATCCTCGCCGAGGAGCCCGCGGTCATCAACGACGACCTCGACGAGGGGCCGTACCAGTACAGCTTCACCCTGCACGAGGACGCCGTGTGGAGCGACGGCACGCCGATGACCGGTGAGGACCTGCGCGTCACCGCCATGATGTCGGCCTCCCCGGACGAGGGCTACTGCACCACCTGCGACTCCCGGGGCACCACCAACGCCGACATGATCGACACCATGGAGGTCGACGGCAAGACCATCACCATCACCCTCAAGGAGGGGCTCTCCGACCCCGAGTGGATGAGCCAGTTCGACTCCGACAGCCCGGGCGGCGGCTTCTACCCCTCCCACCTGGCCGAGGAGAACGGCTGGGACGTGGACGACCCCGACCAGCTCGGCGAGTTCTACACCTGGCTGCACGAGACCCGCCCCGAGTGGTCCGGCGGCCCGTGGATGATCGTCGACGGCGACCTGGAGAACCAGGTCGTCAAGGAGCCCAACGCCGAGTGGTGGGGTGAGCCCGTCCAGCTGGACCGCATCATCATGCCGTTCAACACCGACGAGGGCACCTTCGTCAACGCCTTCAACAACGGCGAGATCGACGGGGCCAACCCCGCCCAGTTCAGCGAGGACGTCGTCGCCGAACTGGAGGGCGTCCCCAACGCCACGCTCACCATCGGCGAAGGCAGCACCTGGGAGCACATCGACCTCAACACCGAGAACGAGTGGCTCTCGGACGTCGAGCTGCGCCGCGCCATCTTCACCGCGATCGACCGCGACGACATCGCCAGCCGCACCTACGGGCAGGCCTACCCCGAGTACGAGCTGAAGAACAACCACATCTTCGGCAACGGCAGCGAGTACTTCGTCGACCACGTCACCCCCACCGGCCAGGGCGGCGGCGACACCGACGCCGCTCTGGAGATCCTGGAGGAGGCCGGGTACGAGCTCGACGGCGACACCCTCATGCTCGACGGCGAGCAGGTCGGCCCGTTCCGCCTGCGCACCACCGACACCGTCATCCGCAACAACTCCGTCCAGCTGGTCCAGGCCCACCTGGCCGAGATCGGCGTCGACACCACCATCGAGATGACCGACAACCTCGGTGAGATGCTCGGCGGCCAGGACTACGACATCGTGGAGTTCGGCTGGAGCGGCTCCCCCTACTTCGCCAGCAACCCCGAGCAGTTCTGGCACAGCGAGAGCGGCAGCAACTTCGGCCGCCTCTCCAACGAGGACATCGACGAGCTCGTGGCGGACGCGGGTTCGGCGGCCAACCAGGACGAGGCCGCCGGGTACGCCAACGAGGCCATGGAGATCCTCGTCGAGGAGGCCTACGTCCTCCCCCTCCTCGCCGACCCGAACTACTTCTTCGCCAGCGACCGGGTCGCGGGCGTCGAGGACAACCTCTACTCCAGTTTCCGCGCCACCTACAACATCGGTGAGTGGAGCCTGGCCGAGTAGCTCGGCCCAGGTCTCCGGGCCCGGGCAGGGAACACCCTTCCCGCCCGGGCCGGTCCTCGTCCACCCTGAAGGATCACACACCATGCTCGTTTACACGGTGCGGCGCGTGCTGGGCGCGATCCCCGTCCTCCTCCTGGCGTCCATCCTCACCTTCGCCCTGATCGACCTCTCCGGCGACCCCCTGGCCGATCTGCGCGTCATGCAGCCGCCCCCGGACCCGGAGGTCATCCAGCTCCAGGCGGAACGCCTCTACCTCGACCGGTCCATACCCGAGCGCTACTGGCTCTGGATGACCGGCATCGGCGGCAACGGCGACATCGGCCTGCTCCAGGGGAAGTTCGGCCCCTCGACGCAGAGCGCCACCTACGACATCGGCGCCAACATCGCCGAACGCCTCGGGGTCACCCTGCGGCTGGTGGGCGCGGCGACCGTCTTCGCCATCGGCCTGGCCGTCCTGACCGGCGTGGTCAGCGCCATGCGGCAGTACTCCAAGCTCGACTACACCCTCACCTTCGTCGGCTTCCTCGCCCTGGCCATGCCGACCTTCTGGTTCGCCGGGATCGTCCAGCAGGCCGGGGTGTCGTTCAACGAACTCGTCGGCACCCAGTTCTTCGCCACGGTCGGCGACGGCACCTACCAGGCGCAGGGGCTCTCCCCGTGGGGCCTGTTCACCAACGCCCTCGCGTACATGACACTGCCGACCCTCGTGCTCATGCTGACCAGCTTCGCGTCGTGGAGCCGGTACCAGCGCACCTCCATGCTGGAGGTGCTCAACAGCGACTACGTGCGCCTGGCGCGCGCCAAGGGGCTGCCCAACCGCGTCGTCGTCCGGCGGCACGCCCTGCGCACCGCACTGATCCCCCTGACGACGGTCGTGGCCGTCGGCATGGCGGCCATCATCGACGGCACCGTCCTGACCGAGCGGGTCTTCCAGTGGCGGGGGCTCGGCGAGTTCTTCATCCAGGCGGTGGAGGCCAACGACTCCTTCGCGCTCATGGCGTGGCTGATGCTCAGCGGCACCACCGTCATCCTGGCCAACCTCATCGCCGACCTGCTGTACGGCGTGCTCGACCCGAGGATCCGCTATGAGTGAGAACAGGGCGCCGGGCACGGCCCGGAAGACCGCCGCCGACGGGGTGGGCGGCGTCGAACGCACCCAGCTGCAGATGATCACGCGGCGGTTCCTCCGGCACCGCCCCGCCATGATCAGCCTGGGCGTGCTGGTCGTGATCACGCTCTTCGCCTTCCTCGGCCCCTACCTGTGGACCTGGGACCACCTCGTCCACCGGGAGATCCCGCCCAGCGTGCCGCCGGGCGCCGACCACCCGCTGGGCACCACCACGGCCGGGCACGACGTGCTCGGACAGCTCATGCGCGGCGCCCAGCAGACCCTCAAGGTGGCGTTCACCGTGTCGATCCTCGGCACGGTGGTCGGCTCCCTGTGGGGCGCGACCGCCGGGTTCTACGGGGGTCGGACCGACGCGCTGATGATGCGGATCGTCGACGTGTTCATGATCGTCCCGCTGCTGGTCATGGTCGCCGCGATCGCCGGAAGCGTGCGCGGGGGCACCACGTGGTGGGCGGTGGCGCTCATCATCGCCGCGTTCTCCTGGGCGCAGATCGCCCGTGTCGTCCGCGGCGTGGTGCTGTCCCTGCGGGAGCAGGAGTTCGTGGAGGCGGCCAGGGCGGCGGGCGCGTCGCCGGGCTGGATCATCGTGCGGCACCTGCTGCCCAACGCGGCAGGACCGATCATCGTCGCCGCCACCCTCCTGGTGGCCGTGGCGATCCTGCTGGAGGCGGGGATGTCCTTCCTCAGCTTCGGCATCCAGCTCCCCGACATCTCCCTCGGCCAGATGATCGGCGACGCCCGCACGGCCGCCTCCACCCGCCCCTGGCTCTTCTACCCGCCGGGCGTCCTGCTGGTGGTCATCTGCCTGACGATCAACTTCATCGGTGACGGGCTCCGCGACGCCCTGGACCCGCGACAGACCATGGAGCGCCGATGACCGCGACGGACGCGACCAACACTGGGAAGGAAGGCACCGTGGACCGCGACGACGTGGTGCTGGAGGTCGACGACCTCAGCGTGACCTTCGAGTCCGACGACGGGCCGCTGCGTGCGGTGCGCGAGGTCTCCTACGTGCTGCGCGCGGGGGAGGCGCTGGGGATCGTCGGCGAGTCCGGGTCGGGCAAGTCGGTGACGTCCATGGCGATCATGGGCCTGCTGCCCCGCAACGCGCGGGTGAGCGGTTCGGCGCGGCTGCTGGGCCGGGAGATCGTCGGGCTGACGGACGCGCAGATCAGCAAGGTGCGCGGGGAGAAGATCGCGATGATCTTCCAGGACCCGCTGACCTCGCTCAACCCCGTCTACACCGTCGGCTACCAGATCGCCGAGGCCGTGCTCGCGCACCGGAGCGTGGGCAGGGCCAAGGCGATGGAGCGCGCCCTGGAGCTGTTGGAGCTGGTGGGCATCCCCCACCCGGAGCAGCGGCTGAAGCAGTACCCGCACGAACTGTCGGGGGGTATGCGCCAGCGCGTGGTGATCGCGATCGCGATGGCCAACGACCCCGACGTCATCATCGCCGACGAGCCGACCACCGCGCTGGACGTCACCGTCCAGGCCCAGGTCCTGGAGGCGTTGAACGCCGCGCGGCGGGAGACCGGCGCGGCGCTCGTGCTCATCACCCACGACCTGGGCGTGGTGGCCGGGAACGTCGACCGGGTCGCCGTGATGTACGGCGGCCGCATCGTGGAGTCGGGCCCCGTGGAGGAGGTGTTCTACCGGCCGCGGATGCCCTACGCCCTCGGCCTGCTGGGCTCCCTGCCTCGGCTGGACGCGGACCGGCGCGAGCGCCTGACCCCGATCACCGGGACGCCGCCGTCCCTCAGGGCCATGCCCCCGGGGTGCTCCTTCGCTCCGCGCTGTCCCATGGCGCGGCAGGTGTGCCACGAGGAGGAGCCGCTCCTGCTCGGGATCGACGAGCACGGTGAACGGGTCTCCACCGACACGGCCCGCCCCGCGACGCACTCCGCCGCGTGCCACTTCAGCGCCGAGCTGGGCGAGTCCAGCCCCGCGGACCTGTTCCGGCCCGCGGAGGAGGAGGCGCCGGCGGAGGACGGCGCGAAGGGGTCCGCCGGCGGGGACGCGGCGGGGGAGGACGCGGTGCCCGCCCCGGCGGGCGGGGAGTCCATCCTCACCGTCACCGATCTGGTGAAGAACTTCCCCATCCGGTCGAAGGGCCTGCTCAGGCGGAAGATCGGTGAGGTGCAGGCGGTGTCCGGGATCTCCCTGGAACTGCGGGAGAGGGAGACGCTGGCCCTGGTCGGTGAGTCCGGGTGCGGCAAGTCGACCACCGCCCGGCTGCTGCTCCAGCTGATCCGGCGGACGTCGGGGGAGGTGCACTACCAGGGCCAGCCCCTGCACGAGCTCACCCCGCGCCAGATGCGTCCGCTGCGGCGCGACCTCCAGCTGGTCTTCCAGGACCCGTTCGCCTCGCTGGACCCGCGTATGACGGTGGCGGACATCATCGCCGAGCCGCTGCGCATCCACCGCGAGGGCAACGGCTCGGCCCGGCGGCGCGTCGGCGAGCTGCTGGAACTGGTGGGACTCGACCCGGAGCACGGGTCCCGGTACCCGCACGAGTTCTCCGGCGGCCAGCGCCAGCGCATCGGTGTCGCCCGCGCCCTGGCGCTCAACCCCCGGGTGCTGGTCCTGGACGAACCGGTCTCGGCCCTGGACGTGTCGATCCAGGCCGGGGTGATCAACCTGCTGGAGGACCTCCAGGCGGAGCTGGGCCTGTCCTACCTGTTCGTCTCGCACGACCTGTCGGTGGTCAGGCACATCGCCGACCGGGTGGCCGTGATGTACCTCGGCCGGATCGTGGAGACCGGTACCACCGACCAGCTGTTCGGTGCGCCCGCGCACCCCTACACACAGGCGCTCATCTCCGCCATCCCCCTGCCGGACCCGGTCAAGGAGCGCACCCGGGAGCGGATCATCGTGACCGGTGACGTCCCCAGCCCGGCCGACCCGCCGTCGGGCTGCCGGTTCCGGACGCGGTGCCCGAAGTTCGCGGGCGAACTCTCCGACCAGGAGCAGGTCCGCTGTGTGGAGGAGGCCCCGGAACTGGAGGAGCGGGGGTCCGGCCACCGCGACGCCTGCCACTACTCGGAGGTGGTCGAGCTGATCTGACCCCGGTTTCCCGGACCCCGGCGGGCCGGGCGCCCGGCGCGACCCCGCGCCGCGGCCGCCCGGCCCGCCGTCACGTCGGCGTGCGGGCCGTCGGCCGCACCGGGCGGGGGCTTCTCCGGGGCGGGGGGAGGACGGCGCGAACGAAACCGGGGCGTCCGGCATCGGACCGGTGGGCACGCCTGGGCCGGAGCGCACGGGGACGACCGTGGCATCGCTCTCCTCGTGTTCCTCCCCCTCGGGCGAGTCCGTGGTCCGGCGGGCGCACCGTCGGCTACGTTCGTGGCGCCATTCCCGTGGCGCAGTAGAAGACCGATGATCTCGTGAGGAGATCCATGACCCTCGAAACCCCCAGCGATCCACGCCCCACACGTGGTCGCCTCCGCGGCTCCGGCCGCGGGACGCGGATGGCCGCGGCCGCGATGGCGGCGGTCCCCCTGGTCGCCTTCGCTCCGTTCACCGCCCCGTCCGCGTTCGCCGACGCCGTCGACGAGCAGGAGCGGCTCGCGGACCTGCGCGCCGACATCGACGCCCTGCTGGAGGACCCCGCCCTGGAGGGCGCGACCAGCGGTGTGGTCGTCGTCGACCCGGAGACCGGTGAGCGGCTCTACGCGCGCGACGGCGGCGCGCCGCTGCTCCCGGCCTCCAACATGAAGCTGTTCACCACCGCCGCCGGACTGGAGATCCTGGGCACCGACCACACGTTCACGACGGACGTGGTGGTCGAGGACCGGATCGGCCGGGGCGGCTCCTCCGTCTCGGACCTGTTCCTGGTCGGCGGCGGCGACCCCTCGCTGACCGCGGACGACCTGGACGCCATGGCGCGGGAGGTCGCCGACTCCGGCGTGCGGACCGTGCGCGGCGACCTGGTCGCCGACGACACCTGGTTCGACGACGAGCGCCTGGTGAACGACTGGTGGCCCTCGGACGAGCCGTACGCCTACAACGCGCAGATCTCCGCGCTGACCGTCGCCCACGGGGAACGCCTCGACACCGGGGTCACGGAGGTCGTGGTCGCCCCGGCGGGGGAGGGCGAGGCGGTCGACGTGGACCTGGGCGCCGCCGAGGGCTACATGGAGCTGGACAACCAGGCCGTCACCGTGGCGGCCGGGGAGAGCGGCTCCGTGGTCATCGACCGTCCCACGGGCACCAACACCATCACCGTGACCGGCTCGCTGCCCGAGGACGCCGAGCCGGTGGTGCGGCTGCGCACGGTCGACGAGCCCGCGGCCCTGGCCGGACACGTCTTCCGGGAGTCGCTGGAGCGGTACGGGGTCAGCGTCCGGGGCGACGTGACCCTGGGCCGGACCCCGCAGGACCGGTCGGACGCCGAGGTGCTGGCCGACCACGAGTCCGACCAGCTGGGCGAACTGCTGGTCCCGCTGCTGAAGTTCAGCAACAACGGCCACACGGAGATGCTCGTGAAGAGCATCGGCCGCGAGGTCGCCGACGAGGGGTCGTGGCCGGCCGGCCTGGCCGGGGTCGAGGAGGCCGTGGCCGGGCTCGGCGTGAACACCGGCGACCTCGTCCTCAACGACGGCTCCGGCCTGTCGCGGACCGACCGGGCCACCGCCGACGCCGTCACCGACCTGTACACGCGGGTCCGGGACGCCTCCTGGTTCGACACGTGGCGGGCGGCGATCCCGGTGGCGGGCGACCCCGACCCGTGGGTCGGCGGCACGCTCACCAACCGGATGGGCGGCACCGCCGCGGACGGCGTCGTCCAGGCCAAGACCGGCACGATGTCGGGGGTCAGCGCGCTGTCCGGGTACGTCACCGGCCCCGACGGCCGTGACCTGGTGTTCAGCGTGATCAACAACGGTCACTCGGGCTGGGCGCCGTACCACGTGCAGGACGGGATCGCGATCCGGATCGCCGAGTACCTGGGCCACGAGGCCCCGGTGACGACCTTCTCCCAGCGGGGGTCCGCCCAGCGCCAGGGCAGCGGCGAGCTGGAGTGCTCGTGGGAGCTGACCTGCTGACCCGCTGACGGTCTGCGGGCCGGCGGGCCGATGGGCCGATGGGCCGACGGTCGACGTGGCGGGGCGCGCTCCTTCGGGGCGCGCCCCGCTCTCGTCGGGGGCGGGCGCGATGGGTTGTCCACAGCCTGTGGACGCGATCGCCCGCCGCGGGGACGAAAGTGGCAGACTCGGTGCCAGGCGTCCCCTCCTCCAGCACCCGCCATCCCGGGATGCACGGCGCCACACCGTTCTCGCCTCCCCGCTGACGTGCGTGCCCGCGCAAGGGCGCACCCGTCATGACGCCCCGGAAGGGTCCGTGGTCATGTTCAGCCGCCTCCAGGAGCTCCCCGTGCACGCGTCGGCCGCCCTGCTGGGCTCGGCGGTCGCGGACGGTACGGCGTGGCTGGGGCAGATCCTGTCGCCGGTCTTCTTCGTCCTCCTGCTGCTGGGACTGGGCGTCCTGGCGAGCCGGATGATGGGTGTTCCCTTCAACGCGCCGCGACTCGTGTTCGCCGGAGCGGTCGGGATGATGCTCGGCGGCGTCGTCGGCGTGCTCCTCTACTTCGGAACCGTGCCCGACTCACCGGACTTCGACCCCTACCAGGAGCCCCTGGGCCCGGGCTTCGTCGCCCTGATGGCGCTGTCCATGGCGGCCGCGGCGCTGCTCGTCTTCGTCGCCATCGAACTCGCCCTGCCGCAGGGCACGCGACTGCGTCCGGTGGCCGCCGCGCGCGCGGTCGTGCTCTGGTCCAAGCGGATCGGCCGCTACCGCCGGATCGTGTGGATCCTGGCCAGACACGGGCTGTGGGGGTACGTCACCCGCCCCCGGGACGGCGGTGGGGACGCCTCCACCCAGCGTCGTCTTGCCCGCTCGCTCGCCCGGTCCATGGAGGAGGCCGGGGTGGTGTTCGTCAAGCTCGGGCAGGTGATGGCCACCCGTCGCGACCTGCTGCCCCCGGTGTTCGTCGAGGAACTGGGCCGCCTGCACAGCGAGGTCGCCCCCGTACCGTTCGACCGGGTCCGCGAGTGTGTCGAGGGTTCGCTGGGCCGCCCCCTGGCCGAGGTCTTCGCGGACTTCTCCGCCGAACCGCTCGCCGCCGCCTCCATCGCCCAGGCGCACCTGGCCCGCCTGGCGGACGGGGAGGAGGTGGTGGTCAAGGTGCAGCGCCCCGGCGTGGGGCCGGTCGTCCACCGCGACCTCGACATCATCCGCCGACTGGCGCGCAGGTTCCACCGGGGAACCGACTGGGGCCCGGCCATCGGTGTGGTGGACCTGGCGGAGGGGTTCGCCGAGGCGCTGTTGGAGGAACTGGACTTCGAGGTGGAGGCGGCCAACATCGCCGCCGTCGCCGAGGCCACCGCCGGTTCGCCGGTGCGTATCCCCACCGTGCACGAGGCCTACACCACGCGCCGGGTCCTGGTCATGGAGCGCCTGCACGGAACGCCTCTGGGCGGGGCCGACCTGGACGGGGCCGACGGCGGCCGCCTCGCCCGGGTGCTGCTGGACTGCCTGCTGGAACAGGTGATGCTCGGCGGCATCTTCCACGCCGACCCGCATCCGGGCAACATCCTGCTGCTCGACGACGGCGGCGTGGGGCTGCTGGACTACGGCTCCGTGGGCCGCCTGGACGGGCAGACCCGCGAGGCCCTGCGCATGATGCTCCTGGCCCTCGACCGCACCGACGCGGTCCTGCTCACCGACACCCTGCTCGACGTGGTCGACGACCCCTCCGAGGTGGACGAGGAGCGCCTGCGCCGGGCCCTGGGCCAGTTCATGGCCCGGTACCTGCAGGGCGGCGCGGCCGCCAGCATGCGCATGTTCACCGAGCTGATGCTCATCGTCACCCGGTTCGGCCTCTCCCTGCCGCCGGAGCTGGCGGCGGTGTTCCGGGCCCTGGCCACGCTGGAGGGCACACTGGTGCACCTCTCTCCGGGGTTCGACACCGTCACCGAGGCGCGCAGGTTCGCTGAGGAGCACATGGCGGATGCTCTGACCGGAGGCAACATCCGTGACGCGGCGATGGCGGAGCTGGCCGCGCTCATGCCCACGCTCCGCCGCCTGCCCCGGAGACTGGACCGGGTCACCGACCAACTGCACAAGGGCAGGTTCACCGTCCGGGTGCGCCTGTTCGCCCACCCGGCGGACCGCGCCCTGTTCCGGGCGGTGACCCAGCGTGTGGTGCTCACCGCCCTGACCTTCGCCACCGGGTTGATGTCGGTGGGGCTGTTCAACGTCACCGAGGGCCCCGACGTGGTGTGGGCGCAGCTCCCCACGCGCGTCCAGGTGCTCAACATCGCGGCCTGGGCGCTGCTGGCCGCGTCGGGGCTGATGATCCTGCGCCTGCTGGTCGGGATGGCCAAGGTCGGTGCCGCGCGCCGCGGGACGGACGGCTGACCGTGCGGCGCGGGGCAGGGGGTTCACCAGGCGCGGCGGCCGAGGTGGGCGAGCAGGCGGGTCTGGTCGTCGGCGTCCTCGGGCGGGGTCAGCTCGGGGCCGCACACGCCCTCGCGGCGCAGGTTCGCCCCGAAGCCGTCGGCGGCCTCGCGGGCCCAGTCCAGATCCTCCGGGTCCATGCGCTCGTCCTGTCCGGTCGCGCGGCACAGGTCCCAGCGGTGGATCACGAGGTCGAACGCCAGGAACCGGTCGACCGCCTCGGCGAACGTGGTCCTGCCGAAGAGGCCGTCGAACTCGGCGGCGGCGCGCCCGGGGTCGTGCAGGTCGCGCAGGACCACCGTCCGGGCGGCCTCCCAGGCGGCGGCCGGACCGTCGTCCACCGAGGGGATGTCCCCGAGCCCGCGGCCCACCAGGCCGAGGAACATGCCCTGGGTGTCCACGACGTGGCGGACGAGGTCGCGCGCGGTCCAGCCCGGACAGGGTGTGGGGGCCGACCAGCCGTCCTCGGGAACGGCCGCGACGGCGGCGGCGAACGCGGTGGACAGCCGGTCGTAGCGCTTGGCGGTGTCACTCATGGCGGATCCCTCTCCCAGGAGTCGTCGGTGGTGCCCAGTCTGCTCCGGGCGGCCTCCGCGGTCTTGAACAAACACGACAGACAGGTGTTCGAATATGGGTGACCGAGCAGCCGACACCGGACGGTCGGGCCCGCGGCCCGTGGAACGGGACGCGCGGGGCATCCTCGATCCGGAGACCGGCCTGGGCCGCTTCCGGCTCGACCGGCACGCGCCCTCGGCGCCCGTCTCCCGTTTCGTGGACCGCTACTGGGTGGCCGCGTGGGACCTGGCCGGACGGGCGCCGTACACCCAACGGGTCCTGCCGCACCCCGTGGTCAACATCGTGTTCCACGACGGGAGCGCCGTGGTGCACGGGCCCGCCACGCGTGTGGTCCCGCGCCGGTTGGAGGGGGTCGGCTGGGCTCTGGGCGTCATGTTCCGCCCCGCCGGCTTCCGGCCCCTCCTCGGCCGTTCCATGGCCGCGATCACGGACGCCGCGCTGCCCTGGTCGGAACTCTTCGACGCCGACGTTCCCGCCCACGACGGTCCGGCGCCCCTGGTCGCGTGGGTGGACGGCCTCCTGGCCGCGCGGCTCCCCGGTCGGCGCCACCCCGCCGAGGACACCGCCGACCTCGTGGACCGGCTGGCCGCCGACCCGTCGGCGGTGAGCGTGTCCGATCTGGCGGTGCGCGAGGGGATCGGTGTCCGCCTCCTGCAGCGCCGGTTCGCCGACCACGTGGGCCTCCCGCCCAAGACGGTGATCCGCCGCTACCGGCTCTACGAGGCGGCCGAGCGCGCCCGGTCGGGTGAGCGGCCGGACTGGGGCGGGCTCGCCGCGGAACTGGGCTACAGCGACCAGTCCCACCTGACCCGCGAGTTCACCTCCGTCATCGGGATGCCTCCGGGGCGGTACGCCGCTCTGGGGCGGCGTCGGCGGGCACCAGGCGGCTGAGCACCGCGTACACCTCGTCCACCTTCGGCGCCGGGTCGGCGGTGCAACCGCGCAGCATCAGGCCGTCGACGGCGGCGGCCGCCCCCGCCCTGGCCACCGGGTCGGTCAGGTAGGGCGCGAGGAAGGAGTCCACGGCCTGGTTCCAGCGCTCGATCTGCGCACGCATGGACGGCCGCCTGGCGGCGATGAGGAAGAGTTCGCACTCGGCCATCATGTGCGCCCGGTCGGCGTCCGATCCCGTGGCCACCAGGGCGGCGAACCCGCGCAGGGCACCGTGGGGGTCGTCGGGCAGCGCGGCGATCGCGGCCACGTAGGTGTCGTTGACCCGGGTGAGGGCGTCCACCAGGAGGTCGTCCACCGCCGCGTAGTAGTAGGTGACCGCGCTCGGCGGCACCTCCGCCTCGGCCGCGACCCGGCGCTGGCTGACGGCGGCCACGCCCTCGCGTTCGATGATCCGCATCGTGGCGTCCAGGAGGAGCCGCCGGCGCTGTTCGCCCTTGCGCCGTCGGCCGTCGGTGATGTGCTCGGTCTCGCTCACGTGTTCCATTGTCCGTGGTGTTCCGCCGTTCCCGTCGCTGCCGGGGCCGCCCGTCTCCCCGCGGGCGCCTCCTAGTGGGAGCCGCCCATCTCCAGCGCCATGACACCGCCGATGACCAGGGCGATACCGCCCACCTGAATCCAGGTGAGGGACTCTCCGAGGAACATCGCTCCGATCACGGCGACCAGGGCGATGCCCGCGGCCGCCCACACTCCGTAGGCCACGCCGAGCGCCATGCCCCGGCTCAGCGCCTGGGAGAGCATGGCGAAGGCCGTGACGTATCCGACAGCCACGATCACCGAGGGGACGAGCCGGGTGAACCCCTCGGAGAGCTTCAGCGACGTCGTCGCGGCGACTTCGGCGATGATCGCGCCGAACAGCCAGATCCACGGCATGGGACCCCCTTCGGAGAAACCTGATCGAGTGCTCCAGATTGTACGCAGAAACCTGCGCGTTCGCTCAGGTATTCCCCGGTGTGATCGGTCTGTGTGCGTGTGGGGTCTCGGATGACCGTAATCTCGGGACCGGAGGGTCGGACTCCTGCCCCGGGATGTATCGTCGGCTGTTCCGGTGCCTTTGCCCCACGCGCCCGGTGATCACCTCTCTATACCGATCCGCGGAAGTTCCGAACTTTTTCGGCGTTCGCGCGTCTCAACTGTCGAAGGCGTGCGTCAGGCACCCGGCAGGCACTCAGCGTTCAAGATGGAGGTCCAGACGTGACGGGCAACACCACCCCGGCGGTGACGCGTCGGTTCGGCATCGGACTGATGGCGCTGGCGCTCGCGGCCACTGCCTGTACGTCCGGTGACGCCGAGCCCCAGAGCGGCGGGGAGACCGCGATCGACGCAGACCCGGCGGCTCTGTCGATCACCCCCGAGGACGGCGGCTCCGAGGTCGCTCCGAACTCCCCGGTCCGCGTGACCGCCGAGGGCGGCGTCATCACCGACGTCCAGGTCGACCAGGTGATGGTCAACGAGGCCTCGGCCGGGGGCGAGGGCGCGGAGGACCCCTCCCTCTACGAGATGACCGGAACCCTCAACGAGGGCGAGACCGAGTGGGTCAGCGACTGGAACCTGCGCCCCGGCTCCGAGGTCGTCGTCACGGCCACCGCCGCGAACGCGGCCGGTGAGGAGACCGAGCTCTCCCACACCTTCACCACGCTCGACGCCACCCCCGGCCAGCGCCTGGAACTGGCCTCCAACTACCCCCAGAGCGGTGACACGGTCGGCGTCGGCATGCCCGTGGTGATCAACTTCGACCTGCCCGTCACCAACAAGGAACAGGTCGAGAACTCCATGGAGGTGACCGCGGACCAGGAGATCGCGGGCGCCTGGAACTGGGTGTCGGACCAGATGGCCGTCTTCCGGCCCGAGGAGTACTGGGACGCCCACCAGAACGTGACCGTCGACCTCCACCTGGCCGGTGTCGAGGCCTCCGACGGCGTCTACGGCATCCGCAACTACCAGATCGACTTCGAGGTCGGCCGCGAGCTGATCATGACCATGCACGTGCCCGACCACGAGCTGACCGTCAACATCGACGGTGAGGAGGACCGGGTCATCCCGGTCAGCAACGGCGACGGCTCCCAGCGGATGTACACCACCACCAGCGGCACCCACGTGCTCATGGAGCGCTACGAGCAGCTGACCATGGACTCGACGACGGTCGGCATCCCCGCGGACTCCCCGGACTCCTACCTGGTGGACGTCCGGTACGCCGTCCGCACCTCCAACAGCGGCGAGTTCCTCCACGAGGCCTCCTACAACGGCAACATCGGCTCCGCCAACACCTCCCACGGCTGCACCAACCTGCGGATGGACGACGCCCGGTGGGTCTTCGAGAACACGCTCATGGGTGACGTCATGGAGACCACCGGTACCGACCGCGAGCTGGAGTGGAACAACGGCTGGGGCTTCTTCCAGATGTCCTGGGACGAGTGGCTGGACGCCAGCCTGACCGGTGAGCAGGCCACCGACGGCTCCGGGACCTCCGGCTCACCCCACGGTGAGGGCCTGTAACCGGAACCCTCCGCCCACAGGCGCCGACAGGGGCGCCGGGAACCCGCCGCGGGTTCCCGGCGCCCCTCGTCCGTTCGGCGCCCCTACCCGACCGTGCCGTCGGCGGACGGTGGCCTGACCGCGGGCGGGGGCGGCGTGGACCGCAGCCGCAGCATCGCCGCCTCTGTGGGCGAACCGGGCTCCGGACAGTACGTGATCAGGCGCTGGTCGGTGTCGGAGACGAAGAGCACCTGGCAGTCGAACTCCAGCGGACCCACGACCGGATGGTGCACGCGCTTGCGATGACCGCGCCGCTCCCGGACGTCATGGGCCTCCCACATCCGCGCGAACCGGGGAGAGGTCCCGAGCAGGGTCGTCACCATCGCTGCGATGTTCGGATCACCCGGGTACCGGGCGTAGGCGGCGCGCAGGTCGGCCACCGACTGGCGCGCGAAGTCCTCCATGTCCGGGTCCGCCCAGTGCGGGTCGTCCTCCGCCCCCTGGAACATCCACTCGATCACGTTGTGCCGGGTTCCGTCCTCAGGCGCTCCGCCGAGGAAGTGCACCGCCAGTTCGTTCCGTGCGAGCACGTCGTACCCGGCGTTGATCACGTAGGCGGGGGTCGTGGTCAGGTGGGCGATCAGATGGCGCACGGCGGTCGGCACCTCCCGGTCCGGCACCCGGATCTCCGGTGGAGGGGCCCCGGCCACCCGGAACAGGTAGGCGCGCTCGTCCGTGTCCAGCATCAGAGCACGGGCGAGCGCCGCCAGGACCTGTGGCGACGGGTTGGACCCGCGTGCCTGTTCGAGGCGGATGTAGTACTCGACCGACATCCCGGCGAGCTGGGCGACCTCCTGCCGCCGCAGACCGGGGGTGCGCCTGCGCCCGGTGTCGGGCAGCCCGACGTCGCGGGGGACGGTCCGGGCGCGCCTGGCGCGCAGGAACGCGGCGAGTTCGCGGCGGTTCACCACGGCCGTGCCTCCTCGGGATCTGGGGGCACCAGACTGCCCCATGCCGCGCCGCTGCGGGTGGTACGACCCGTACCACCATCACCGGGTCCCTCCCGTCCGCCGCGCACGGGTTCGACGATGGGTCCATGACCGACACACATGACACGAAGGTGGCCCTGGTGACCGGGGCGAACAGGGGGATCGGTCTCCAGACCGCGCGGCTGCTCGGGCTGGAGGGGATGACGGTACTGGTCGGCGCCAGGGACGCCGAGCTCGGTGCCGAGGCCCAGAGCGTACTCCGGGGCGAGGGCCTCGACGCCCACGCGGTACGGCTGGACGTCACTGACCCGGAGAGTGTCGCGGCCGCGGTCGCGCGGGTCGAGAAGGCCTACGGGCGCTTGGACGTTCTGGTGAACAACGCGGGGATCGCCGAGGGCTGGGGCGCGTTCGGCGACACCGACCTGGCTGCGGTGCGCCGGATGCTGGAGGTGAACGTGGTCGCGGTCGTCGGGGTCACCGACGCCTTCCTCCCGCTGCTGCGTGCCTCGGCCGCCGCGCGGGTGGTGAACGTGTCCAGCGAGATCGGGTCCGTCGCCACGATGACCGATCCCGGCGGCCCCTTCTCCGCCATGCCCGTCACGCCTGGCTACCCGCTGTCCAAGTCCGCCGTCAACATGGTGACCGCGCTGTACGCCAAGGCGCTCCGGGACACCCCGATCAAGGTCAACGCCGCCAACCCCGGGTACTGCGCCACCGATCTCAACGGGCACAGCGGCACCCGTACCGCCGAGCAGGGGGCACGGGTGAGCCTGCACCTGGCGACCCTGCCGGACGAGGGGCCCTCCGGTGTGCTGTGGGGGCACCGGGCGGCGGAGCCTGATCCGGAGAGCTACGGCGTCCTGCCCTGGTAGGGGCGGGCTCGGGTCACCGGTCGGCCCGCCCCCTCGTGCGCGGCCCGCGGCTCACCAGGCGCGCACACCGCCGATGGGCGCGGGCATCCGCTCGTTGAGCCATGTCCAGGTGCCGTCGTTCTCGGTGAAGCGGCGCTGGACGCGGTCGATCTCGGTGAGCGGGTTGGTGAACACCTCGCGCCACGCGCCGGCCGCGCGCTCCTCCAGGTAGATGCAGTGCGCGTCGGTGCGCATGCGCACCGCCTGGAGGGTGCGGGAGGAGCCGTCGTTGAGGTGGATGCGGTAATAGGCCATGGGAATCCCCTGGATCTGGTCGCGTCAATGTGAGGACGGCGTTTCCCGGAACGAACGCGGCGCGCCGTGCGCGCGTGGTGGACCAGTTTCCCGGGGCGCGTGACCACGCTGTCGACCGGTGGCCACGGGAATCGCTGAAGGGTGGCGGCGAGAATGCCGAGACCCGGAGTGCTCCGGGGAACGGGCGCGGGTGCCGGGGCACCGTACTGTCCGCGTTCCCGGACTCTACTCCTGTGGCATCGCGCCCGGAGCCAAACGGAGGGTTTACCCCAGGCGAATTCTCCCCCTCATAGCCGCCGAGGGGGAGAAACGGGTGCTAAGTCACTTATGCGAAATCAGTGTTCGTCTTTCTTTTTGCGGGCCGTGTGCCGTGATCCGTGGTCACGCGTTGATGCCCCCGTTCACGTCGATCGCCGAACCCGTCACGTACCGCCCTCCGGGGCCCGCCAGATGGACCACCGTGTCGGCGATCTCCTCCGGACGCGCGAACCGGCCGAGGGGGACCAGGGAGCGGATGCCGTCGGCGTTGGGGCCGTCGGCGGGGTTGGTGTCGGTGTCCACGGGGCCCGGGTTGACCATGGTGACGGTGATCCCCCGCGGGCCCACCTCACGCGCCAGCCCCCGCGTCATGCCGACGAGGGCTGCCTTGCTGGTCGCGTACAGCGTCAGCCCGGGGAAGGGGACGTGGTCGACCACGTTGCTGCCGACGGTGACCACGCTGGCTCCCGCACCCATGTGGCGCAGGGCCGCCCGGGTGGCCACCAGGGTGCCCCGCACGTTGGTCGCCAGGACCCGGTCGATCTCCTCGGCGGTCACGTCCTCGGTCGGACCGACGGTGAACAGGGCCGCGTTGTTGACGAGTACGTCCAGGCGGCCGAAGGTCTCCACGGCGCGCTCCACCGCCGCGACCACGGCGTCGGCGTCGGCGTTGTCCGCCCTGAGGGCCACGGCCCGTCGCCCGGTCTTCTCGATGGCCGCCACGACACCGTGGGCGGCCTCCTCGTCCCGGACGTAGGTGAGGGCGACGTCCGCGCCCGCCTCGGCGAGGCGGACGGCGCTCGCCGCTCCGATCCCCCTGCTGCCGCCGGTCACCAGCGCGGTCCTGTTCTCCAGTGCGTTCATGGGCGCCAGTCTGGTTCCCGGCTCCGGTTCTCCGCTGGCGGAAAACGGCCGTCTCGTTTGGTGCGCGGAGCGGCTCCCGGGCCCCGGGACCGAGGCGGCCGGTTTCCGGACCGCTGGCGAGCGTGAACGGTCGGGGCCCGCGAGGCGTCCCAACCGCGTGACCGATTTCCTCCCGCGGGACGCGACCGACGCCGTACCGCGGGGTGGAGGCCCCAACCCCGAGGACTTCCATGACCCGCCCGCCCCATCCGCCGTCCGGACCGCCCGGTCCGACCCCGCTCCAGCCCGCCGATCCCCGGGCGATCGGGCCGTTCACCGTCCACGGCAGGCTCGGCGCGGGCGGGATGGGCGTGGTCCTGGCGGCGACCGACCCCCGCGGGGCCTGGGTGGCGATCAAGGTCGTGCGGTCCGAATACGCGAACGACCCCGAGTTCCGGGCCCGCTTCGCCAGCGAGATCGAGCTGATGCGCCGGGTCCGGGCCCGCTGCATCGCCCCCGTCCTCGCCCACGACACGAGCGCGGGCCGGCCCTGGTACGCCACCGCCTACCTGCCCGGACCCACTCTGGGCGACCGCGTCCGCCGGGGCGGGGCGCTGCCGCCGCCCCGCGCCCGGGTGCTCGCGGCGGGTATGGCCGAGGCCGTCGCCGCGATCCACGCGTCCGGGGTCCTGCACCGCGACCTCAAGCCGTCCAACGTCATCCTCGCCCCCGACGGCCCCAAGGTGCTCGACTTCGGGATCGCCCGGGCGGTCGACGAGACCGGTCTGACCCGGACCGGCGGCCTGGTGGGCTCCCCGGCCTGGCTGAGCCCGGAGCGCTACCGGGGCGTCAGCGGGCCCGAGGCCGACGTCTTCGCGTGGGGCGCCATGGTCGCCTTCGCCGCCACGGGGCGCCCGCCGTTCGGCGGCGGAGGGGCGGAGACGCTCATGTACCGCATCCTCAGTGAGGAACCCGACCTGGACGGGTTGCCCGAGGAGCTCGCGGGCCCGGTGGTCCAGGCCCTGGACAAGGACCCCGGACGCAGGCCCCCGGCGGCGGAACTCGTGCACCGCGTCGCCGGTCCGGTCCCGGACGGTCCCGGGGACGACGACACCACCATCGTCGCCGGACTCATCCGCGACCTCTGGGAGCCGGACACCGGGGACGCGGAGGCGGTGTCCGGGGCGACCGCGCCGACCTTCGCGCCCGTCCCCGCGCCGCCCCCCAGCCCGTACGCTCCGCAGGTCGGCCCGCCCACGCCGCGGTGGACCCCGCTCACGGCGGAGCCGGGGTCGCCGGTGCCACCCCCGCCGCCTCCGTCGCGCGAGGACGGGAGGCGCCCCCGCCGCTGGGGGATCCCCCTCGTCCTGGGCGCGGGAGCCCTGTCGCTCTCGGTCCTCGGCGCGTTCGGTCTGTACGCCGCCGAGCGCCTCTCCGCCGGGGTCGCCGCCGACCCGGATCCGGAGTTCGCCGGGGACGCCGCCCCGGCCGTCGAACCCGCCGCTCCGGGCACGCTGTCCGGTGGGATCGCGGGCGCCGGCTCCTCCTTCGCCGACGCGGCGGTCCGGACATGGGCGGAGGAGTACACGGAGAATCGGCAGTCGGGTGTCTCGGTCTCCTACGACTCCGTCGGTTCACAGGGCGGTGCGACCTTGTTCGTCGAGGGCGAGACGGACTTCGGTGTCTCGGACTTCGGTCTCACCGACGCCCAGCGCCGGGAGGCCGAGGACGCCCGCGGCTGCCCGGTCGTGCAGTTCCCCGTGGTGACCGGTGCCGTGGCCGTCGTCACGGCGGACCCGCAGGTCGGCGGGGTCGAGCTCAACGCGCACCAACTGGAGGCGGTCTACACCGGGGAGGCGACCAACTACCGGGACCTCCCCGCCTACGACGACGTCACGGAACCGCCCGCCGACGCATTCCCCGACCTGGAGATCGTCCCGGTCCGCCACGACGCCACCGCCTCCACCGCGAGGGTCTTCAGCGAGTTCATGGCCGAGTACGGCGACACGTGGCGGGAGCGCCACGGCGTCGCCGGGCAGGTCGTGGACTGGGGTCCTACCGCCCTCGCCGCCGTGGGTGACGAGGGCGTCGCCCAGACGCTCCTGGCGGACGAGGGCAACATCGGCTTCGTCAACGCCGCCTCCACCGACGAGGCGGGTCTGCTGACCGTGCCGGTCCTGAACGCGGACGGTATCCCGGTCAGCCCCACCGCCGAGAGCACGCGCGCGGCGACCGAGCAGTTGGTGCTGGGCACCGACGGGATCGCCGAACTGCCGACGGCCTGGAACGACGCCTACCCGATCATGCGGATCAGCCACGTGTTCGCCTTCGAGTGCGGCTACGACGGCGGGGCGGGCGCCGCGCTGCGCGACTTCTGGACCTACGCGCTCACCGAGGACGGCGCGCAGGTCGCCGAGAGTGTCGGGTACACCCCGCTGGGCCCGCAGGTCAGCCGGGACCTCGGGGAGAGCGTGGCCCGGATCGGCTCCGCCTGACGGCTCCCGGAGACGGGGCGGGGGTCAGCTCCCCGCGCCCGCCGCCAACCGGGCCCGGGCCTCCATGAGGGCGAAGCCCAGGAGGTTGAGCCCGCGCCAGCGCTCGGGCCGCTCGGCGTTCCCGTCCCGGGCGCCCAGGCCGATCCCCCACACCCGGTCCCGGGGGCTGGCCTCCACCAGGACCCGGTTCCCGGTGCCGAGCAGGAACGACCGCAGGTCCGGGTTCTGTCCGAACTTGGCGACGTTGCCGTCCACCACGATCCCGAACCGGGCGGCCTCCCAGGCCGCCTGCTCGAACCCGCGGACCTGGCGGCCGAGCCTCTTGGCCTCCCCGGGGTGGCCCGCCGCGACGATGCGCTCGGCGGCCTCCCCGTCGTCGAACAGCCGTGCCTTACCCGCCATCATGTAGTGCTCGGCCGTGGTGTAGGCGATCCCGTCCACGGTGAAGCCGGCGGGCCACCACTGCGACAGGCAGTTCGCCGAGACACCTCCCGACGCGGGCGGCCGGTGGCCCCAGAAGTGCAGGTACTTCGGGCGTCCCGCGGCCGTGGTCAGCTCGTTCACCGAACGTGCGTCGGCCGGGCTCCTGGTGTCCGTCATGTACCGCATCGTCGCAGAGGCCGCCGACACCCGGACACCGGGTTTGTGGCCCGCGGCACCCCGCCCGTCAGTCGAACTGGAAGGAGCGCTTGGCCAGCCCGTGCCAGAAGCCGTCCACCGTGGACGTCGACCGCTCGTGGTCGTCCAGACTGGCGCCCAGGGCGACGAACAGCGGTGCGAAGTGGTCGCTGCGGGGGTGGGCGAGCGCGGCGGCCGGGGCCTTGCTCTGGAAGTCCAGGAGGGCGTCGACGTCGTGGTCGGCCACCGCCCGGTGCACCCAGTCGTCGAACTCCGCCGACCAGGACGGCGGTTCCCCGTGGGTCCGGCGGGACATCTCGCGCAGGTTGTGGGTGGTGAACCCGCTGCCGACGATGAGGACGCCCTCGTCGCGCAGGGGTGCGAGGCGGCGCCCGAGGGTGAGCAGTTCGTCCGGGTCGAGTGTCGGCATGGACACCTGGAGGACCGGGACGTCGGCCTCCGGGTACATCTCCTTGAGGGGGACGTAGGCCCCGTGGTCGAGCCCTCGGGCGGGGGCCTGGCGGACGCTCCCACCCGGACCGGTGACGAGCGACCGGACCCGTTCGGCGAGCCACGGAGCTCCGGGAGAGGGATAGGTGACCTCGTAGTAGCGTTGCGGGAAGCCCCAGAAGTCGTAGGTCAGCGGCACGTCGTCCGCCGTGGCGCCGACGGTGAGCGGGGCGTCCTCCCAGTGGGCGGACACCACGAGAACGGCCCTGGGGCGGGCCAGACCACCAGACCAGTCGGCGAGTTCCCGCGTCCACCGGTCGTCGTCGGCCAGCGGCGGCGCTCCATGGCTCAGGTACAGGGTCGGCATGCGCGTGGTCGACACGGGGTCCTCCGATCGTGGGATCCATCTGGTGTCCAGAACATAGTTGAACTCTCAAGTATTCCGGGGGAGCGGTGGCCGACACGAGGTGGCTCGACGAGGGTGAGCAGCGGACCTGGCGAACCTTCCTGATGGCCGTCCACCTGCTGGACGGTGCCCTGGATCGCCAGCTCAGGAGGGACTCCGGGCTGCCCCACGCCTACTACCAGGCGCTCGCCATGCTCTCCGAGGCCCCGGACCGCTCGCTGACGATGACGGAGCTGGCCAGGATCCTGCGCTCCTCGCCGAGCCGGCTCTCCCACGCGGTGGCCCGCCTGGAGGGGGACGGGCTCGTGCGCCGGTTCAAGCGCCCGGGGGACCGGCGCACGACGATCGTCTCCCTCACCCCCGAGGGGGCGGGGGTGCTGCGGGAGGCGGCGCCGGGGCACGTGGAGGAGGTGCGCAGGGTGCTCTTCGACACGCTCTCGCCCGACCAGGTCGTCCAGCTCGGGGAGATCTCGGAGGCGATGCTGGGCGCCCTCGATCCCGGGGGTGAGGAGCCTCGTTACCCGGGTTCGTAGGGGTGCGGGGAGGGGGGTGGTTCGTCCCCTCCCCCCTTCCGAACAGGGCTGACGTCGGCTTGGTCTACCCGGATCCCGTTACCGCACGTGGTCAAATGGCCACGAAGGTGTATGTATTTGTATGGGAAAAGGTTGTAGTCTCAAGCGACCGCTCCGGGGTGCCCACCTCCGGAGTGCCCGCTCACGAAAGCAGGAACGCCCATGAACGAGCAGTCATCCCCGTTGAGAGTCGGCGACTTCACGAGCCTCCTGGCCAGGCTCGTCGTCGGCGGTGTGTTCGTCTACCACGGTCTGCCCAAGCTGTCCGACCCCGGCGCCACGGCCGAGTTCTTCGGGATGGTCGGTGTCCCCATGCCCGAGGTCGCCGCGGTCGTCGGCGGACTCGTCGAGGTCGGCGGAGGGATCGCGCTGATCGTCGGGTTCGCGCTGTCCCTCGCGGGGATCGCCCTGGCCCTCCAGATGGTCGGCGCCTACGTCTTCGCCCACGCCGGTCAGGCCCTCAGCGAGTTCGAGCTGGTCGTGGTGCTCGGCGCGGCGGCGCTCGCGCTCGGGTTCTCCGGCGGGCGCTTCGCCCTGGACCGGGTCATGCCGTGGGGCCGTCGCGGTCGCCGGGAGTAGGCCGCGGCCGGGTCGCCGGGACGGCGGGCCGACGTGTGACGGAGCCTCCTGGAAGGTCGGGGACGCGGGAGTCCCCACCCCCTCCGGCGGGCTCCGTCGTCGTGTGCGGAGGCTCCCCTGCGCCGGGCACTCTTCCCGTGACCAGGAGTGATGGACTTCGCGGCCGACGTCGCGGCACCCCGGTCGGAAACGGGTGGGCCGGGGCACTTCTCTACTCAATTCACCATTCAGGCCAGGCGCTATAAGGATTTGTGTATTGTGGGGTTTTAGGGTCGGTAGGTAGAATCAGGTGAAATCCACGTCGACAGCCGGGTGGAAAGGACCTCCGTCCCCCTTTTCCTCCCCTGTGCCGAACGGGAGCCTGCTTGTCCCACCTGGCCACATACCCGTCGTACCAGAATTCCGCCGACTGGCAGCTGCGTGTCACCGACCGGAACGGTTCCGCCCTCCACGGGGCGGCGGTACTGGTCACCTCCCACCACGTGGTCACGTGCGCCCACGTCGTCCGCGCCGCCGTCGGCGATGCGGGCCCGGGCAGCCGCGTGCGCGTGGACGCCCCCCGTGGCGCCGACGGCTGGACCGCCACGGCCGAGGTCCTGCCGGACGGTTGGTGGTGGCGCGACACGAGACCCTGGGACGCGGCCGTCCTGCGTCTGGACCGCCCCGCTCCGGCCCGCCCCGCGGCCCTCGCCGGTCCACCGCGGGTGGGCGACCGCGTCCGCGTCGTCGGCTTCGCCCAGTCGCCCTCCGGCCGGTGGGTCAACGGGAGCGTCGCCGGATCGGGCGGCAGCCGCCCCGAGTACGTCCAGATCGACACCGACCCCGGTACGGGAGCCGTCTTCACCCGGGGTTTCAGCGGCGGCGGTGTCCGAGAGGAGAGGACGGACGCCCTTGTGGGCATCGTGTGTGAGGCGGCCACCGAAGGCAGGCTGGGCTGGATGATTCCCATGACGGAGATCCGCCCGGTGTGGGAGGCGGACCGGGCGGCCCCCGCGGCCCCCGCCACGGACCGGTCCCCGTCCCCCCGCCGGGCCCCGGCCGACGGCGCCGTGCGCCGGGCGGTCACCGCGACCGGCCTCGCCATGTCCGACCTGGACACCCTGGTCTCCCCCGACCAGCGCAGGTCCTTCCACCGGGAGCTCGACCGGCGGCTGCGGGTGCGGGTGCGCCTCGACCAGGACCCGCGCACCTTCGCCACCTCACTCGTCCACCTGGCCCACCACGAGTTCGACCTCCTCGCCGAACTCCTCGACCAGTTGGACGGCTGGGAGGAGGGCAGCGCGTCCATGCGGCGCGTCCGCGATGCCGCGGCTCCGCTGCTGGAGCGGGGCTCCGGGTGACCGCGCGGGACGTCGAGCGGTTGGCTCTCGCGCTGTGCGACGTCGAACACGTCTACTCCCCGGAGCACCGGGAGCAGCTCCTGCGGTACCTGCCCGGCGCCGTCCGCCGGGACACGGACGCGTCCGGGGCGCCCTCCGCCTTCGCCCGCAGACTCGTCCAGCTCTGCCGGGACCGGGAGTGCGTCGGCTGCCTGCTGCGCTGGGTCCTCCACCTGGAGGACCGCGGCCGGAGCGCCCGGGCTGCCGCGGACGCGGCCCGCCCCCTCCTCGACGAGGAGGAGTACTCCCTGCTCGCCCAGCACGTCGAGGTCCGCGACGTCCGGGACGTGGGCACGGTGCGGGCCGAGCTGTCCCGCGTCCTCTTCGACAAGGTCGAGGCGGTCTTCGAGCGCGTCCGGCCACCCACCTTCCGGGTCGACACCCCCGAGCCGGCCACGGCCTGGGACGCCCTCATGGACCTCGCCGAGCGTCCCGCCCCGCCGGACGGGGAGCCGCCGGTCCTCCTGTTCTGCGCGGAGGTCGCCCGCCATCTGAGGACGCTCGACACGGGCCTGCTGGAGGACTGGGGCCGGGGCCTGCGCCCTCCGGAGACCCCCGGGGCGCCGCCCGCGCCGGAACGCCCGGCCCGGCTGGTCGTACGCGTCGGGCAGGGCACGCGGCGCGACCGCTACGAACTGGAGTACTGGACCGTCCTCAGCCAGCGCCGAGGCGAGGAACCGGAGTTCTGCGACCACGACCTGCACGCCGACGCCGACCCGGCCTCGATCGGGGAGCGGATCGGCGCACTGCTCAGCCGTATGGAGGCCGACCCCCGGGTGGCGCACCACGCCGGCAGGCGGGTCGAACTGGTCGCGCCGCTGCCCCTGCTCGACCGCCTCCAGGCCGATACCTGGCAGTGCGCCCGCTCCGGCGGTCTTGCGCTGGGTGCCCGCGCGGAGGTGGTGTACCGGGCGGAGGAGTTGCTCCCGGACCGGGCGGACCGTGACGTGTGGGGCACGTGCGTCAACAGGTGGCGGCGGTTGGAGTCGAGCGGTGAGGCGCTCGCGCTCGACGAGTTCCACGACCGGGGAATGGACGAAGAACCCCTTCCCGAACGGCTCCAGGACGACCGGGTGATCGTTCTGTCCGTTCCCTCCCGTCTGAGTCGTTGGTATACACAGGTCTGGTCGGCGATTACGCTTGGGGTCCCGGTTGTGGTCTGGAGATCCGCGGAATTCGGTCCGGGAATCGGATCATGGCTGAATCCGGTTCGTGTGGGACGGGAGGTGACCGTGACCTCGGAGGAAATCCGCGCACTCCCCGAAGTTCTCCACAGCTCTCGCTCCGGACGCGTGTCACCGAGTGAGAGCGGGTACATCGAGGGCAGTCTCGAGATCGCCGTCATCTACCACGATCCCTTTCCGGTCCTGCCGGAACCCCCTCCGCAGATGTCCACCGACAGCATCCAATAGCCCCCTGGGCGCGGCTCGAAGGGCATTCCATGACGACACCTCCCGGAACAGGGCCAGCCGACTCCGCGCGGACGGTACCGGAGTGGTGGATCTTCCATGGCACCGGCCAGCCCCGCCCCCACCTCGACCTGACGGCCCAGCTGCCGCCGCCCCCGCCGTGGCGCGCCTACGGGGGCGCTCCCGCCCCCGGCGCCCCGCCGCCGGGAGACCCGCCCGGGGACGGGGACTCCGCCCGGGTGCTCGGCCGGGGCCGGATCCGGGCGGTTCCGATGGGTGCCCGCCGCCGTCGGCTGCTGGACAGGGTCAACGCCGCGATCCTGCTGAGGCGACCCCTCCTGCTCGTCGGTCCGCCCGGGGTGGGCAAGTCGAGCCTGGCGCACCAGATCTCCCGTGAACTCGGGTTGGGCCGGGTGCTGCGCTGGGCGGTCAACAGCAGGTCCACCGCCGCCGAGGGGCTCTACTCCTACGACCCCCTCACGCAGATCCACGACCTCAACGTGGAGGGCGCCCGCCGTCGAGCCCTCGGGAGGGTGGACCGCCGCTACGGCGGGGGGACCGACGCCGACCCGGTCGAGGCCCACCTGCGCAGCAGCGCCGAATCCATCGGCCGCTACCTCACCCTCGGCCCCCTGGGCACCGCCTTCCTCCCCGCCGAGCTGCCGCGCGTGCTGCTGGTGGACGACTTCGACCTCGGTGACTTCGACCTCGCGGGCGACCTGCTCGACCTCTTCGAGAACGGGGGGTACCGCGTTCCCGAACTCGCCAGGCTGGCCGGGGTCGCCGGGGCGATCGAGGTGGGCACCGACGACCCCGACCGGACCGTCCGGGTCACGCGCGGCGAGGTCCTGTGCTCGGCGTTCCCGATCACCGTCGTGACCTGTAACAGCGACCGCGACCTCCCACCCGCCTTCCTGCGCCGCTGCATCCCGGTGTACATGGAGCTGCCGGACGAGGAGGAGCTGGTGTCGATGGTCGCCGGGCACTTCGACGGCGCCATGCCGACGGGGACGCGCGCGCTGGTCACCGAGTTCCTGCGCCGGACCGCCGACGGTCACCGGCTCTCCGTTGACCAGCTGCTCAACGCCGTCCACCTGCTCGGGGCGGTGGACGGTGCGGGCGCGGCGCCCGGTCAGGAGCACGTGGAGCACTTCTCCGAACTGCTGTGGCACCGGCTCACGGAAACCCCGGGATGAGCGCCCGGGCGGAACACGGGAGCAGCGGTCCCAGCCGATCTGGCGACCGTCCCGACCCGTGGGCCGAGGCGGTCGGCGTCAGCGCGACGGACCTGGCGGACGCGGTCTACCTCGCCGCGCTGCGCCGGAACCGGGTCGACACCCGCCGCAGGGAGCCGCCCGGGGAGGACCGGTCGGACCGGGACCCGTCCCGAACGGTGCCGACCGGAGCGGTTCCGGAGCCCCCCGAGACGGGCGGGAGAACCCGGGACCCCGCACCCGGGGTGTCCGCAAGTCCGGCGTCCCAGGTGTCCGGAACGCCGTCGCGGCCACCGCCGGGAACACCGGTCGACACCGTCCACCTCCCCGACGACGACGCGGAGGGCGGTCCGCGCGAACCCGGGCCACCGCTCGACGCGGTCGAGGCGGTACTGGAGGACCGGCAGGAGCTCCTCGCGGCCCTCAGACCCTTCAACCTCAAGCTGCCCCAGGGGCCGCCGGACCGCCTCGACGTGGAGGGCACCGCGCGCAACTACGCCCGTGCCCTGCTGGAGACCCTCCACTGGCCCGAGGGGGACCGGGACCGGAACACGGTCCCGATCGTCCCCGAACTGCACGCGCGGTCGCGGCGCGCGGTCGACCTGGTCCTGCTCGTGGACGACGGCGTCACCATGCTGTTCCAGCGCGGGGTGGCGGCGGACTTCTCCCGGTTGGCCCAAGGCAGCGGGGTCTTCCGGTCGGTGCGGGAGCTGCGCTTCGACTCCGGCCACGGCGGTGCGCCCGTCCTCGGGGACACCGGGGGCGGTTCCCGTCGGCTCCCGTCGCCGCCGAGGACGGGCACGCGGATCGTCCTGGTGCTCACCGACGGACTCGGCGTGGCCTGGCGGGACCGCGCGTTCCAGGGGTGGCTCGCCGGGGTCGCCGGGACCGGGACCGTCGCGGTCCTGCACCTGTTGCGCCCCCAGCTGTGGCGGCGCGGCTCGCTGCGCACGACCCCCATGGAGCTGAGTCTGTCCGGGCGCGCCGAAACCGGACCGCCCAACACCGCCTACGTGCGTGAACGGGTGATCACCCGAGTCGACGAGGAGGAGGACCCGCCGCGCTCCGGGACGGTCGTCCCCGTGCTGCCGCTCCGGCCGGACGCCGTCCACGCCTGGGCGTCCTTCGTGACGGGACGCGACCGCGGCCGCCTGTGGGTCCACGCGGCGGAGCTCCCGGCGGAGGAGGACCGCCCGGACGGGGGCGCGGAGGCCGAGGGGACGGCCGTGCCGCCGCGGGCGGTGAGCTCCGGGGCGTCCGGCGGCGGAGCCTCCGGCCCCGGGGGCGGGCCCCCGGCGGGTGCCGTTCCCGACGGCGGACGCGGGTTCGACGCGGTCCGCGCCGTGCGCCGGTTCCACCAGACCGCCACCCGCGACGCGTTCGAACTCGCGGTGGCCCTGGCCGCCGTGCCGCTCGTTCCGCGCATGGTGGGCGCGGTGTGCGAGGACGTCTTCGGCGGTCCCACGCCCTCGGAACTGACGGAGGTCTTCTTCAGCGGCCTGGTCACCCGGGGCGGGGGTCCGGAGCGGGCCGACGGTGAGGGGACGCGCTGGGAGTTCCGCGAGGGTGTGCGGGAGGCGCTGCTGTCGCTGGGCGGTCGGGTGCCCGACATCCGCCGGATGCTGGCCCTGGCCGCCCAGCGCCTGGGCCAGGTGGACCCGTGGTTCGGCGATCTCGGCCGGATGCTCCGGGGCCAGCGCGTGGAGGGACCCGCCGAGGTCTCCGACGCGTCCCATCACTGGGTCAATTCGATGAAACCCGCGATGGACAGTATCTCCCTGTACCGCAATTACGCGAGTTCGATCGACATGTACGCCGACGCCCTTTCCGCGCCCGGTGAACCGCGTGAACCGGGCCCGTCGGGGGTCGCCCTTCCGGAGGGCCCTGGTCTACAATCACCGCAGGGTCCCGGATCTACGCACGCGACCAAGAACAGCACAGGGGAAACACGGAACCCTGCACACAGTTCCGACCCATCGGTCGACAAAAACGGTATGTCCGTAATCCCGTCGAGTGGGGGAATGATGGACGATTCTTTCAGCTCACCCTCCGCCACCGGTGGACGCTCGCGGGGTCGGCCGCTGAACGCGGTCTGGGTGCAGGTTCCCCGGAGGAACACCGCCTTCACCGGACGCGAGGAACTGCTGTCCGCGCTGAGATCACAGCTGGTCAAGGACCAGCGACAGGTCATCACCGCGCTCAACGGCATGTCGGGGGTCGGCAAGACCGAGCTCGCCAAGGAGTACCTGTACCGGTACGCCGAGGACTACGACCTGATCTGCTGGTTCCTGGCGGGCCACGGCAACCAGCTGCGCGACGCCTTCGCCTCGCTGGCGGCCAGGTTCGGCCTCGACAGCGCCGGCGCGGGCAGCGAGCACGTCATCCAGGACGTCCTGGAGGCGCTGCGGCGGGGTGTGCCCTTCGGCCGCTGGCTGCTGGTCTTCGACAACGCGCAGTCCCGGGAGGAGTTGGAGCAGTACCTTCCGGTCGGGGGCGAGGGGCACGTGATCATCACTTCACGGGACAGCAGTTGGACGCGCAGGGGAGGCGACACCTTCCTGTCCGTGCGGGAGTTCACCCGCGTTGAGAGCATCGAGCTGCTCAAACGCCGCGGTCCGACCTCGCTGACCGAGGACGAGGCCGACCGGTTGGCCGAGGAGCTCGGCGACCTGCCGCTGGCCCTGAACCAGGCGGCGGTGTGGCTGCACGAGAGCGGTATGGACACCGAGGAGTACCTGCGGCAGTTCGCCGACAAGTCCACCGAGATGATCCAGCTCCTGTCCCCGGTGGACCCGGACTACCCGGTCCCGGTCGCCGCCGCGTGGAACGTCTCGCTCGACCGGCTCGCGACCACCAACCCGGCCGCGCTCCAGCTCCTCCAGCTGTGCTCGTTCCTGGCCACCGCGCCGATCCCGAGGTCGCTGTTCAACTTCGCCCGGCAGATCGACGCGCCGCCCGAGCTCCGCCAGGCGCTGGAGGAGCCCGCGCGGCTGGGGATGGCCATCCGCGACATCGGGCGCAACAGCCTCGCGCACATCTCCCACCGCAGCAACACCATCTCGTTGCACCGCCTGGTCCAGCGCGCGGTCCAGGCGCCCATGAGCGACGAGGAGCGCGAGGTGATGCGCCACTGCGCCCACCAGCTCCTGGGCCGCAACGACCCCCAGGACGACTCCGTCGCCGCCCACCGCCGGTACGCCCGGCTGGTGCCGCACGTGTGGGCGTCGGAGGCGTGGAACTGCGAGGACCCGTGGGTGCGCAACCTCGTGATCCAGCTCGTCCGGAACGCGGTCCCCGCCGGTGAGGTCGGGGAGGCCGGGCAGCTGGCCAGGACGGCCTACGAGTGGTGGCGGCGGACCCTGGGCGAGGAGCACCGCAACACCCTGCACATGGCACTCCAGATCTCCAAGGTCATGCGCGAGGAGGGCAAGCTGGTGGAGGCGCACGAACTGTGCGAGTCCACCCTGGTCACCCTGCGCGAGACGCACGGCGAGCAGTCCCCCGAGGCGTTGGAGGCCGAGCGCGAGCACGTGCGCAACCTGCGCACCATGGGCCGGTTCACCGACTCCCTCCGGGAGACGGCCGACATCTACCGCGGCCGGGTGCGTATGTTCAGCGAGGACGACCCGCTGACCCTGGAGATGGCGCACAACCTGGGCTACAGCCTCCTGCTCAGCGGCGACCCCAGGGCGTCGGTCGACCGCTACCGCGACGTGCTGGACCGGACGGAGTCGGTTCTGGGACCGGACCACCCGAACATGATCGGCACCTCCAACGGGTACGCCGAGGCGATGATGGAGCTGGGCCACTACCGCGAGGCGGAGCGGATCCAGACCGAGGCGGTACAGCGGTGCGCGGAGGTCTTCGGAGCGGACGACGCCGGGACGCTGTCCAACGAGTCGGTGCTGGCCGTGATGCGGCGGCGGATCGGCGACCACGACGGTGCCTTCGCCCTGTCCGAGCGCACCTGGCAGCGGTTCCTGGCCAAGCTGGGCGTGGACAGCAGCGACACCCTGTACGCGGCGCTCATCCACACCCTGTGCCTGAGCGCCGTGAACCGGTACGACGAGGCACTGGAACTGGCCGAGGCGTCCGGTGAGCGCTACGTCAAGCTGCTCGGCGAGGAGCACCCGCACGTCGTGGCGGCCACGGTCAACCGGGGGATCATCCTGCGCCGCCTGGGACGGGCCGCGGAGGCCCGGGACATGGACGAGCGGGCCCACACGCTGTTGCACGAGCGGCTCGGCGCGCACCATCCGAGCACGTTGGCGTGCCGGGTCGACGTCGCCAACGACCACTTCCTCACCGGGGACGTCGTCGGGGCGCGCGAGCGCGACGAGATGACGGTCGCGGACTGCCGGGCGGAGCTGGGTGAGCGCCATCCGCTCACGCTCGTCGCCCGCCGGAACCTGCTGGTGGACCGCAGGACGCAGGGTGAGGACGTCGCGGAGGAGTTCGACGCGCTGGAGGCCGCCTACCGGGACGTCATGGGCGCGGACCACCCGGCGACACTGAGCATCCGGCAGACGGTGCGGGGTGACGCCGACATCTTCCTGACGCAGATGTGACCAAGCGGTGCGGACCGTCCGCACCGCCGTTCAGACTCCGTGGGCCAACCGGGTCAGCACGACCCACTGCTCCGGAGGGAAGGCGAGCACGGCCAGGTCACCGTGGGTGGAGTCGCGCACACCGACGCGGCCCCCGTCCCACAGCACGGCCTCCACGCAGGTGCTCCCCCCGTTCTGGCTGAAACTGGAGACGTGCCACGTGCCCGGCTCCCGGCCGAGCCCCCTCACCTGTCCCTCCGGTGGTGCCGTCTTCCCTGGTCTTTTCTATGCACGAGACGCCCTCGATTCTCCCAGTTCCATCATTGGTCGCTCCTGTTTCCCGCGCAGTCCGGAAAGCTCGGTCGGTCGCTTATGTTTTCTGATAACGTTCGGACTCACTTGTACATGCCCACTCAGCTACCGATCATGTGGTCACGGTGGCTGCTCCCCCCGAGAGGTGCATTAAGTGTCGCGACTCGTGCGTTTCAGTGTGGACGACGGTGACTCCGTCGTCGTGGAGGTCGATGACGGCCGCGACGACAGTGTGCTGGTCAGCGGAGGTAGGGAGATCGAGGACGCCACCCAGACGTTCACGGAGAAACTCTCCACCGTACGCAAAGCCGTTTCGGTGACACTCGACGAACTGGGAAACTCCCTGAAGCCCGACGTCATCAAAGTGACCTTCGGAGTGAAACTCACCGCGGAGGCCGGAGCGATCATCGCCAAGTCGTCCGTGGAGGGAAATCTGCACGTCCAGATGCAGTGGGGCTACGAACGCCCCGAGGAAGAAGAGCAGCAACAGGGCTGAGCCGTTCTCGTCCGCACCCGAACCGTGTGTCGGCGCTCCTCAGCGGTCGGGGCAGTCGTCCGAGCGTACGGCTGCGGCGGGGCACCCGATCGAGGCGAGGGGCCCGCCGTGATCCGGCGTCGGCCGATCTCGTACAGGAAGATCCACCGGACGCCGCCCGAGAACTCCGGGTGCCCCGGCAGGGCGCACCGATCGGCCCGTAGCCGGCAGGCCCCGGTCGGTGACCGTCTCCAGGGCGGCCGCCGGAGAGGCCGGGTCGACTGACCGGAGGCGGTCGTGGCCCGGGAACAGGGGGCGCAGAGCCGCGGCGCGGCGGCGCGTCGGGTCAGCGGTGGTTCACGACGTTGACCACCCGGCCGTTCGGGTCGCGGACGAAGAACCGGCGTACCCCCCACTCCTCGTCCTGTAGGGGGTGCACGATCTCCGCGCCGCTGTCCACCACGGCCGCGTACACCGCGTCCACGTCGTCCACCTCGATGCTCATGTCCGGTGTGACGGGCGCGGTCTCGTCGCGGCTCATGAGGATGACCTGTGCCGTGGGGTTGGTGGGCGAGGCGAGGTTCACGACCCAGCCCAGGTTCATGACCTCCTCAAGCCCCAGGAGGCCGTAGAAGTCCCGGCTCTCCTCCATGGACGCGGACTGGATGTCGGGTACGACGCGACGGACTGACAACGGAGGCTCCTGTCGACGGGTGTGAGCGGGTCCCCCCGATCCTTCCCGAGGCGTGGTGGGGCACACCCGTCGGGGTCGGTCCACGGGAAGGTCGCCTGACATGGCGCGAGCGGGTGGGGCGCGCCTCCCCACCCGCTCGCACGTCCGGTTCCGTACTCAGATCTCCAGCGTCGTCTCGATGCTCTTGAGTTTGTGGCGGGCCAGGGCCAGGTTGCCCCGGGTGCGGTCCAACGCCAGGTAGAGGAACAGCCCCTGCCCGTTGCGGCCGGTGAGGGGACGGATGATGTGGTACTGGCTGGACAGGGTGATGAGGATGTCCTCGATCGCCTCGTTGAGGTTGAGCTGCTCCATCGTCCTCATCTTGGCCCTGACCACCTCCGTGTTGCCCGCCGCGGCGATGTTGAGGTCCAGGGCGCTCGTCGCGCTGAGCGTGCCCAGGGCCATGCCGCTGCCGTAGTCGACGACGGCGGCCCCGAGGGCGCCCTCGATCGCCATCATTTCCTTCAGCCCGGTTTCGATGTTCGCCATGTCCTTCTCTCTCCTGGGGTTGGTCCGACGCAGCGTCGGCCGCTGGGTGAGCCAGCGGCGCACGGCAGGAACCCGCCGTAGTGGAAAACGGCGGCCCGTCACGCGATCACCGGTTCCGTCCGCGGACGGTCGACCGACAGGGTGTGAAGCCCTCGCAGTACGCGTTCGAGTAGCGCACGGTCCACCGCGACGGCGGGGCGTGCCACGGGGCGGCCCCGGCCGGAGCCCCGCCGGGGCGGCGGCACGGGGGCCGTGCTCGCCAGTCCGCGCAGTCGTCGCAGTGCGAAGGCGAGGTTCCCTCGTTCCCGCTCCATCCGTACTTGCACACAGAGGTCAGAGCCCTTCAGAACGGCGAGCAGCAGATGGTGGTCGCCGTCGGTGACGACCACGTCCTCCACTGCCTCGGCGGTGCACAGGGGGCCGGTGTGGAGGGCTCGGAGGATCGACGCCGACTCCGCGGGCCGGTCCTTCTCGCCGACACGGGACACGGTGTCTCCTCCTCGCCAGTCGACGAGGCAGACGCTGCGGACTCCGGGGGTCTGGAGCATCTCCCGCATCTGCTGGTCGATGGAGAGCACGACGGCTCCTTAGGGGAGAGCGGGACGACAGGTGCCAGCCCGCGGTCGGACGGTTCAGCCGCACAACGGCCTCTGCGGATTCCACGAGACTAGGCCGTGCGTGTTTCGGCCGCAGGGATTTGCTGATTTTTCCTGCCTTGACCGAGAAAAACGGTGAGTCGCGGACGTCCGTAAGGGCGGGGTTCGGGGTGATTATGTATCCGAGTGAGAACAAAAACGTGTGTGGTGGGAAAATCACGGATAGTGGACTCTCCGGTTGCGTGGGAAATTCGCGCATGCGCGAGCTGATCCGCGCCGTGTGCGCCTCCTGTGTCCTGCGCATACTTTTTGGGGTTCTTGGGACGGAGGGCTTACCACCACGAACCCCCCAATTCTTCGCCACCGGTTCCCTTGCCCGGGCATGACCCCGCCCCTGATCGGGGATGGCTGGGGGGACGGTGTTCGTGCTGGTCACGCCTTTGTCGCGAAGATCCGCGGGCCCGTCCCCGATCCGGGGCCAAGCGCGCGGCACCGACGGACAGCCCGGAGCGTCGCCGCTCGGGCGGGTTCGCGCGCGACCGACGGGTCACCCACGTCCCCGAAACCGACAGGAGAACCACGATGACCACCGCCGCCGACATCATGCACACGGGAGTCCGGTGGGTTCCCGCCACCGAGACCCTGGACCGGGTCGCCCAGTTGATGCGCGAGCTGGACGTGGGTGTGATCCCGATCGCCGACCCCAGCAGCCCCGACGAGCGCATGTGCGGCATCATCACCGACCGCGACATCGTCCTCGAGTGCATCGCCCGCGGCCACGACCCCGCGCAGGTGACCGCCGGGGAGCTGTGTAAGGGCACGCCCCGCTGGGTCTCCACCGGGGCCGGTGTCGACGAGATCCTTCGGGAGATGGAGTCGCACCAGATCCGCCGTCTGCCCGTCGTCGACGAGAACAAGAGGCTGGTCGGCATGATCAGCGAGGCCGACCTGTCGCACCACCTGACGGACGACAAGATCGCCGAGTTCGTCGGGCGCGTCTACGCCTGAGCGTCGCGTCGACACCTCCGAGGGCCTCCGGTCTCCCCGCGGACACACCTGTCCGCCACGGGGGGCGGGGGCCCTCCCCCATGGCGTCGGTGGTGTCCGGGGCGGGAAGCCGGGTCGATGGAGTGGCTCTCGCCCCGGCGACGCTTGACTTGACGTCATAAGTGATGTCACCATGACGTCATGGATTTGATGCCGTATGTCGACGAACTCCGCCGCCAGCTCCTGGTGGCTGCCGAGGCCGGAGGTGAGGACACCCGGATCATCGCCGAGCGCCTCAGCGCGGCGCTGGAATCAGCGGCGCAGTTGACTCTGCTGGAGGCCCTCTCCGCCGCCGCGGACGAGATCACGCGGGACCTCGCCCCCGGGTCGGTCGAGATCCGACTGCGCGGGCGTCAGCCTGACTTCATCGTGACGTCACCCGATTTCGAGGGCGCTGACGAGGACGGCCTCGCGATGTCGCCGACCTACCAGGGTGACGTCGGTGAGGACGGTCGCACGTCCGCGGGGCCGCCCCGGGCCGAGACCGAGGACGGGGGCACCTCGCGGATCACCCTCCGCCTGCCCGACCGCCTCAAGTCGCAGGTCGAAGAGGCGGCCCGAGCCGAGGGGGTGTCGGTCAACGCCTGGCTCGTCCGGGCCGTGGGAACGGCGGTCGACGGCGGCAGGCGCCGGTCCGACAGCCGGGCTCGCCAGGTCGGCCGCGGCTACACCGGCTGGGTCCGCTGACCGGACCCGGTCGCACAACCTCCACCAGCACACCTCCACCACCACGTCTCCCACCAGCGGAGACGCCCACCACCGCCCCCTCAGGGAGACAGCCGTGCCCGTTTTCGACACCCCCGAACCGATCACCGCCGCCATCACCCTGGTCGCCGGATCCGTCCAGATCAACGCCGGGGACCGCACCGAGACCGTCGTCGAGGTCCGTCCGCGTGACGCGGAGAAGGACGCCGACGTGCGGGCCGCGGAGAACGTCGAGGTCGCCTACGCGGGCGGACGCCTCGACGTGCGGGACCCCCAGCCCACGGGGCTGGGCCGGATGATCGGACGCAAGGGCATGGTCGACATCACCGTCGAACTGCCCGCGGACTCGCGCCTCCAGACCACGGGCAGCTTCGGCACCGTCCGCTGCGAGGGGCGCCTGGGCGCGGCCGAGGTCGCCCTCTCCAACGGCAACATCGCCGTGGACCTGGTCACCGGCGACGCCGAACTCACCACGGGGTACGGCTGGATCCGGGCGGGGGAGGTCGGCGGCTCCGCCGTCGTCACGTCCACCGGCGGAGCCCTCACCCTCGGCACGGTGACCGGGGAGCTGCGGGCCAACTCCGCGCACGGTGACATCACCGCCGACCGGACCCCGGCCTCCGTCACGGCGCGCACCAGCCACGGCAGCATCCGGCTCGGCCGGGTGAGCGGCGGCGGCGTCGACGCGGAGACCTGCTACGGCGAACTGGAGATCGGCGTCCGCGAGGGGACCGCGGCCTGGCTGGACGCGGTGTCCCGGAAGGGCGTCGTGCGCAGCTCCCTGGAGGCCGCCGCCGACCCCGACCCCACCGAGGAGACCGTCGAGGTCCGCGCCCGCAGCATCCACGGCGACATCACCATCCACCGGGTCTGAACCGAGACAGACGGGACCGAACATGAACCGGCACACCCCCCACGCGGCCGTCACGGTCGCGGGCCTGCGCAAGTCCTACGGTGACCACACCGTGCTGGACGGCGTCGACCTGGAGATCACCGCGGGAACGATCTTCTCGCTGCTCGGCCCCAACGGTGCGGGCAAGACCACCATCGTCAAGATCCTGTCCACCCTGATCGGCGCCGACGGCGGCCGGGCCCGGGTCCTCGGACACGACCTGGCCGAGGAACCCGACGCGGTGCGTGCCGCGATCGGCGTCACCGGTCAGTACTCCGCGGTGGACGGCCTGCTCACCGGGCGCGAGAACCTGATGCTCATGGCGAGGCTGAACCGCCTGCGCGGTGCCGCCGCCCGCCGCCGCGTGACCGGGCTCCTGGAGCGGTTCGACCTGGTCGACGCCGCGGGCAAGCCCGCCTCCACCTACTCCGGGGGCATGCGCCGCCGACTCGACCTGGCGATGACCCTGGTGGGCGAGCCGCGGCTGATCTTCCTCGACGAGCCGACCACCGGCCTGGACCCGCGCAGCCGCCGGGACATGTGGCAGATCATCCGCGAACTCGTCGCCGACGGCGTCACGGTCTTCCTCACCACCCAGTACCTGGAGGAGGCCGACCAGCTCGCCGACCGGATCGCGGTCCTGGACCACGGCACGATCGTGGCCGAGGGCACCTCCGCCGAACTCAAGCGGCGGATCCCCGGCGGCCACGTGCGCCTGCGCTTCACCGAGGCCGAGGCACTGGAGTCGGCGGCCCGTGCCCTGGGCGGCGAGGCCGACCCGGACGCGCTGGCGCTCGACGTCCCCGGCGGGAGCGGGGTCGCCTCGCTGCGCGAACTCCTGGACCGCCTCGACAGCGCGTCGATCACCCCCGAGGAGCTGTCGGTGCACACCCCGGACCTCGACGACGTCTTTCTCGCCCTCACGGGCCACCGGAGCACGGACGACAACGCACGGAAGGCGACCCGATGACCGCCCTCACCCACACCGTCGGCGACTCCGCCACGATGGTGGCCCGCCAGCTGCGGCACATGCTGCGCTACCCGTCCATGACACTGATCCTGGCCGGGATGCCGATCTTCTTCCTCCTGCTGTTCGTGTACGTCTTCGGCGGTGCCATGGGCCCGGGAGCGGGCGGTGCCGCCGTCGGCCGGGCCGACTACCTCGACTACATCGCGCCCGCGATCATCCTGATCACGGTGGTGAGCACGGCCCAGGGGACGGCCATCTCGGTGGCCATGGACATGACCGAGGGCGTCGTCGCCCGGTTCCGCACCATGGACATCGCCCGGGTGTCGGTCCTGACCGGGCACGTCGTCGGGAGTCTGATCCAGGCGCTGCTGAACACGGCCCTGGTCACCGCGGTGGCGCTGCTCATCGGGTTCCGGCCCGGCGCGGGCCCGGGGGAGTGGCTGGCCGCTGTCGGCCTGCTGGTGACCGTCTCGTTCGCCCTCACGTGGCTGTCGGTGGCGCTGGGCCTGGTCTCCGGGTCCGTCGAGACCGCGAGCAACCTGCCCATGCCGCTGGTCTTCCTGCCCTTCCTCGGCAGCGGCTTCGTACCGACCGAGACGCTGCCGGCCGGTCTGCGCTGGTTCGCCGAGTACCAGCCGTTCACACCCGTCATCGAGACCCTGCGCGGGCTGCTGACGGGCACGGGGGTCGGTGAGCACGGGGTCGTCGCTCTCGCCTGGTGCGCCGGCATCGCCCTGGTCTCCTACCTCTGGGCCAGGAGGCTCTACAACCGCGACCCGGCGGCCTGACCGTCCCGGACCGTCACTCGCGGACCCGGGTGTTCTCCTCGGCGGGGCGCGCGTCAGCGCCGTCCGCGCCCAGGCCCGCGAGCAGGAGCAGCCCGGCTTCGGCCGGGCTGCCGGGGGCCGCGGACAGCACCAGCAGCTCCATGCCCGACCCGTCAGGTAGCGCGAAGTTCTCCTGGTGCAGCTCCAGCGGTCCGATCAGCGGGTGCCGGTACGCCTTGCGTCCGTGTGTGCGGGCGCGCACGTCCGCGCGGGCCCAGAGGCGGCGGAAGCGTTCACTGCCCATCGCCAGCTCGCCGATGAGCGAGGCCAGGCGGGGGTCCCCGGGATACTTTCCGGTGGCCAGCCGCAGGTGCCCGACCACGTCGAGGGTGCAGGTCTCCCAGTCCGCGTACAGTCCGCGCTCGGCCTCCTCGAGGAAGATGTGCCGGGCGGTGTTCAGGCCCGGCATCGGCCGGCCGTACAGGAGTGCGGCCAGGCGGTTGCCCGCCAGCACGTCCAGACGGTGGTTCATGATCAGCGCGGGTGCGTCGGAGACCAGGTCGAGGATGCGCAGCAGCTCCGGCCGGACCCGCCCGCCCGGCGCCTTCGCGCGGCGGCGCTGGCGCGCGAGCCGGTGGAGGTGCCCGCGTTCGGTCTCGTCGAGGCCGAAGACGCGGGCGAGTGCGTCGAGGACCTGCTCGGAGGGCTGGGTCGCGCGGCCCTGCTCCAGGCGTACGTAGTAGTCGACGCTGACCCCGGACAGGTGCGCGACCTCCTCGCGGCGCAGCCCCTCGACCCGGCGGCGGCTGTCGGCGGGGATGCCGACGGCCGCCGGGTCGACGCGGGAACGCCGTGTCCGCAGGAAGCCCGCGAGATCGTCCATGCCCCCAGTATGGGCCGGGCGGCGCCGGTGAGGGTGGTCCTGGCGTTACCAGGAAGACCCGTCCGACGGAAGGGGCGCCCCTGAACGCCGGGCTGCGCGGGGCGCAGGATCGGAGGCATCCGAACCGAAGGAGTTCCCATGAAGACGCTGATCGTCTACGCCCACCCGGAGCCGGAGTCGCTCAACGGTTCGCTGAAGAACCTCGCGGTGTCCACCCTGGAGGCCGCCGGGCACGAGGTGCGGGTGAGCGATCTGTACGCGATGGACTGGAAGGCGGTGGTGGACGCCGCGGACTACGGACCCGAGGCCTCACGTCCGCTGAAGGTCGCCCTGGACTCGGGCCGGGCCTTCGACACCGGGACGCTCACCCCGGACGTCCGCGCCGAGCAGGAGAAGCTGCTCTGGGCCGACACGGTCATCTTCCAGTTCCCGCTGTGGTGGTACACGATGCCCGCGATCCTCAAGGGGTGGGTGGACCGGGTGTTCACCTACCACTTCGCCTACGGCGTCGGTGAGCACAGCGACACCAAGTACGGCGAGCGCTTCGGCGAGGGCACCCTGGCGGGACGGAGGGCGCTGTTGTCGGTGACCACCGGCGGCCCGGAGTCGCACTACTCCGCCCGCGGGATCAACGGCCCCATCGATGACCTGCTGTTCCCGTTCCAGCACGGCATCCTCTACTACCCGGGCATCGAGGTGCTGCCGCCGTTCGTGCTGCACGGCACCGACCGGATGACCGCCGAGGAGTACCCGGACGCCGCCAAGGCCTGGGAGCATCGCCTGCTCACCCTGGAGTCGACCGAGCCGATCGCGTTCCGGCGGCAGAACTTCGGCGACTACGAGATCCCCTCGCTGCACCTGAGGGAGGGGCTGGAGCCCGAGGGCCGTACCGGCTTCGGGCTGCACGTGCGCGGTTAGTGCCGCGACGACGGGCGGCCGCGGTACCGGCCACCCCGCCTGAGGGGCGCGGGAGGGCGGAGCACCCGGTGCCGGGGAGGGAGGGGCGGCCGAGTCCCCGGTTCCGGGTGCCGCGCACGGCGGTGGACGAGGCCGTCGGGACCGGCCGGTCCGTCCGCACCCTCCGCGTCCGGGCGGGCCGCTTCGGACACCACGCGGCCCCGGGCGTCGGACACCGCCGCGCCATCACCGCCTAACATCCAGGACATGCGCATACTCGTGGTGGAGGACGACGACCGGGTCGCACGCGGACTGGTCACGGCGCTGCGATCGGCCTCCTTCGACGTCCAGCGCGTCGCCACGGCCGAGCGCGCCCTGGCCGCCCCGCCCGCCGACGTCGTCCTGCTCGACCTCGGCCTCCCCGACCTCGACGGCATCGACCTCCTGCGCCACCTCCGGGAACGCCCGCAGACGGCCATCATCGCCGTGACCGCCCGGGGCGAGGAGCGCGACCGGGTCCGCGGCCTGCGCGCGGGCGCCGACGACTACGTGGTCAAACCCTTCGGCGTCGCCGAACTCCTCGCCCGCATCGACGCGGTCCTCCGCCGTACCCGGACCGCCCGGGCCGAGGCCGTCGACGCCGAACCGTCGGTGACCGTCGGCCCGCTCACCCTGGACCCGGGCGCCCGCCAGGCCCGGATGGGGGACCGACCCCTCCGGCTCACCCGCAAGGAGTTCGACCTCCTCGCCCTCCTGGCCGCGCGCTCCCCGTCGGTGGTCGCCCGCGACCAGATCCTCGACCAGGTCTGGGGCGCGTCCTGGGAGGCCTCGTCCCGCACCCTCGACACGCACGTCGCCTCCCTGCGCGCCAAGCTCGGCTCGTCGGTGCGCATCCGTACCGTACGGGGCGTCGGCTACCTGCTCGACCAGGCGTGACGTCGTGCTCCGCCGCCTGCTCGCCATCCTGCTCCCGGCCGCGTTCGTCCTGGTCGCGGCGGTCGCGGTACCGATCGGCGGGGTGATCGCCCAGCAGCGCACCCAGGAGGTGTACGTCGATCTCCTCGCCGACGCGGGCCGGTTCGCCGCCCTGGCGCGCACGGCGCTGGAGACCGACCGGCTCGACGCCCTCACCCGGGAGATGGCCCGCTACGAGGACCTGTACGGGGTCCCCGCCGCCCTGGTCGCCCCCGACGGGCAGGTGGTCGGCGGGTCGGGGGGCACCGAACGGCTGACGGGCGTGGTCGCGGGCGTCACCACGCGGTCGGGCATCACCGCCGCCATGGCGGGGGCACGTCCCGAGCCGCCCGCCGCCGTCTGGCCGTGGACCGACGAGCCGCTGGTCGTCGCCGAACCCATCGGCCGCGACAGCGAGGTCGTCGGGGTGGTCGTCCTGGTGGCCCCGACGGACCGGCTGGCCTCGGACGTGCTCACCGCGTGGGGCTGGCTGGCCCTGGCCAGCGTGGTGCCGCTGGCACTGCTGGTCACCGCCGCGCTCCCGCTGTCCCGCTGGGTGCTGCGCCCGATCCGCCGACTGGATGCCGCCACCACCGCCGTGGCCTCGGGGGACCTGGCGGTCCACGTGGACGCCGAGGGCGGACCGCCCGAGCTGCGGCGGCTCACCGAGTCGTTCAACACGATGGTGGAGGTCGTGCGGCGCGCCCTGGACCGGCAGCGCGCCTTCGTCTCGGAGGCCTCCCACCAGTTGCGCAACCCCCTGGCGAGCCTGCGGCTGGCGGTGGAGAACCTGGCGCCGCACCTGGGCGGCCCGGAGGCGCGGGAGGCGCACGAGATCGCGATCGACGAGGCCACCCACATGCACCGCATGCTCAACTCGCTGCTCGCCGCCACCCGGTTGGAGAGCATCACGGGCACGGAGGCGGTCGAGGTCGCCGAGGTCCTGGGCACCCGCGTCGACCGGTGGCGGGCGCTGTGCGAGACACGCGGGTTCGCCCTGGCCACGGACGTGCCGGAGGGGGTCTGGGCGCAGGTCCCCGCGGGCGGACTCGGCAGCATCCTCGACGAACTGGTCAGCAACGCCTTCCGGCTGTCCGGCGGGACGCGCATCGAGGTGCGCGCGGAGCCGACCGCGGGCGGCGACCGGGTCCGGATCGGGGTGTTCGACGACGGCGTCGGGCTGCCGGAGGAGGAGCGCGGGTCCGCGGTGGACCGGTTCTGGCGCTCCTCCCGGCACCAGAACGTGGAGGGCACCGGGATGGGGCTGGCCATCATCGCCGACCTGGTCCGGGAGTCGGGCGGGGAACTCCTGCTGGAGGAGGGGCTGCCGGAGGGGGAGCGGCCGGGCTTCGGCGCGGTGCTGGTGCTTCCCGCGGCCCCGCCCCCGGAGTAGGGCCGGGGCCCTCCCTCAGATCGGCTTGTTGTCGCGGTACCAGCGCTCGGCCCCCGGGTGGAGGGGGACGTCCCCGGTGGAGATCCCCGTCCGCACGTTGATCTGGGCCGCCTCCGGCCGGGTGGCCGCCAGCCGGGAGGCGCGGGTGAAGAGGGTGTCGGCGACCAGGTAGGCCAGGTCGTCGTCGAGGTCGTTCCGGCACAGCAGCAGGTTCGGGATGGACAGGGTCCGGGTCGTCGGTACGCCCTCGTAGGTGGTGGCCGGGATGGAGGCGGGGAAGTACGCCTCGGGGTAGGTCTCGGCCAGGACGTCGGCGGCGCCGCCCAGGTCGACCAGGCGCACGGTCCGGCGCAGCGCCAGGCTCGCGATCGCGGGGGTGGGCAGGCCGGTCAGCGAGAGCATCGCGTCGAGTTCCCCGTCGCTGAGCAGGTCGGCGGAGTCGGCCTGGTTCAGCAGGACGGTCTCCATGCTCAGCCCGGTGGCGTCGGCGAGCCGCGTGGTCGTGAACTCGGTGCCGGAGTCGGGCGCACCCAGCGACACCCGCAGCCCCTCCAGGTCGGCGAGTTCCCGTACCGGCGAGTCGGCCATGACCACCAGGTGCAGGAAGCTGTCGTAGACGCGGCCGATCGCCGACAGGTCCTCGTCCTCGGTCACCTCGGCCGCCGTGACCAGGTCGAGGCTGGCCAGCCCCAGCTGGGCGTCACCGGCGGCGAGCAGCCGCAGGTTGTCCAGGGAGGCGCCGCTCTCCACGGACCTGACGTCGGTCTCCGGCATCCGTTCGCCCAGGACCCGCGCGAGCTCGGCACCGATCTCCCGGTAGACCGCGCCGGGCGGCCCGGTCGCGATCACCAGCTCCGGGAGCTCCGGAACGCCCCCGCGCCCGCACGAGGTGAGCCCGCCGACCACGGCGGCCGCAGCGCCGACCAGCACACTCCGCCGGTCCGGTCCCCTCGCTCGCATATCCGCAGCCTAGACGGAGCGGGAACCGCCCGGGGAGGGTCACGGCGACCTCCGTCACTCGGTGTGGAGGATCCATTGCCCGGGGTCGCGCAATGTCAGGGGAATCCCAACTCTTCCCCCTGTGGATTGCCGGTCACATACCAGCGTGAGCACCATCACTACACAACGTCCGCTTCATATCGGGGAAACCTCCGGGCAACAGGGTCGTCGTCCAGGGTTTCGCCCGGCGGGTGCACAGCACCGACAGCCACTCCCCCCACCCGCACAGGAGGAACACCATGGCAACCGACTCGACCGGGGTCGAGGGGCGCGACACGGCGCCGGTCCCCGAGGACAAGGACCGCGCCAGCGGCAGCCGGGAGGTCAACCCGCTCCCGCGCAGGATCGGCCTGGTCCTGGGGCCCGTGCTCGGCCTGCTGGTCTACTTCCTGCTGCCGGACATGCCGATGCCGCTGCCCGACGGCGGGGGCATGGGCGACCTCGCCGTCAACGGCCGCACGGTCGCGGCCGTCACCGTGTTCATCGCGGTCTGGTGGGCCACGGAGGCCATCCCGATCCCCGCGACCTCGCTGGTCCCCCTGGTGGCCTTCCCGATCCTGGTCGACGGCACGGCCGTGGGCGACGTCGCGCCGTCCTACGGCTCGCCGACCATCTTCCTGTTCATGGGCGGGTTCATGCTGGCCCTGGCCATGCAGCGGTGGAACCTGCACAAGCGGATCGCGCTGACCATCGTGTCCAAGGTCGGGTCCAACACCGTCGGCCTCATCGGCGGGTTCATGGTGGCGACCGCCTTCATCTCGATGTGGGTCTCCAACACCGCCACGACCGTGATGATGCTGCCCGTCGGCCTGTCGGTCGTCGCGCTGATCACCCAGTTCAGGGGCGGCAGGACCGACGCCAACTTCGCGACCGCGCTCATGCTCGGCATCGCCTACGCCGCCTCGATCGGCTCCGTGGCCACGCTCATCGGCACCCCGCCCAACGTGCTCATGGTCGCCTACCTGGGCGAGTTCCACGACATCACCATCGGCTTCGGCCAGTGGATGATCGTCGGCGTCCCGATCGCCGCGGCCTTCCTCCTCCTCGCCTGGGTCCTGCTGGCCCGCCTCATCTTCCGCCCCGGAATCAGGCGGGTGGAGGGCGCGCAGGAGCTGATCCGCGCGGAGCTGCGCGAGATGGGTCCGATCTCGCGGCCGGAGAAGCTGGTCCTGGCCGTGTTCGTCACGGCCGCGCTGTCCTGGATCTTCGTGCCGATGCTGGCCGACAGCGAGACCGTCGGCGGCGCGCTGCCCTGGCTCGGCAGCGTCACCGACCCGGTGGTCGCCATGGCCGTCGCCGTCGCGCTCTTCCTCATCCCGGCCGACCGCACCACCCGCCTGCTGGACTGGGACACCGCGGTCAAGCTGCCGTGGGGCATCCTGCTGCTGTTCGGCGGCGGCATCGCGATCTCCGGCCAGTTCACCGCCTCCGGGCTGAGCGCGTGGATCGGCGGTCAGGTCTCCGCGCTCGGCGGGGTGCCGATCTGGGTGCTCGTCCTGTGCGTCACCGCGATCGTGCTCCTGCTCACCGAGCTGACCAGCAACACCGCCACCACGTCCACGTTCCTTCCGGTCCTCGGTGGTGTCGCCGCCGGGCTCGACGTCGACGTCCTCGTCCTGGTGGTCCCGGCGGTCATGGCCGCGTCGATGGCCTTCATGCTGCCCGTCGCCACGCCGCCCAACGCGATCGCCTTCGGTTCGGGCTACGTGAACATCAACCAGATGATGCGCGGCGGAGTGTTCCTCAACCTCGCGGCGCTGTTCGTGATCCTGCTCGGGATGTACGCGCTCGCCGGGTGGGCGCTGGGGATCCCGCTCTAGACGGGGTCGGGTACGCGTCCCGCGGTGGCCCGCCCCACCGGACCACCGAGGTCCGCCGGGACAGAGCCCGACCCGAGGGGCGGACCGGTCCGGCGGTGCTCCCAGACTCCCTCTCCCGGGCCGTCCGGGCCGCCCGCCCCATCCCTCCGGGGGCCGTGCACGGCGACCACCGTGCACGGCCCCCTCGCGTGTGCGCTCGGTCGGGGCGTGCGACACGGGCGGGCGGGATCCCGGCTCTCCCGGGGCACACCCGAACAGATCCAAGATATTCCTTGACACGAATATTCGCCATGGAGAATACTTCTGTCCATGGACGAACCCCTCGCCGCACTGGCCGACCCGGCCCGGTGGCGGCTCGTACACCTGTTGGCCGAGCGGCCCCGGCCGGTCGGCGTCCTCGCCCGGCTCGCCGGGGCGCGCCAGCCGCAGACCACCAAACACCTGCAGACCCTGGAACGCGCCGGAGTCGTCACCTCCCAGCGCTCCGGCCAGCGCCGCGTCTACGCGCTTCGGCCGGGCCCGCTGCGGGATCTGGCCGCGGTCCTCGGGCGGCTCGCCGACACTGCGGAGCGGGCCGACGGGCCCCAGGCCGCCTACGAGCGCTACGGACTCAGCATGGACACCGAGCGGCTCGCGGCCCGGGAGGGGGCGGGGTGGGCCGACGGCCGATCGTTCGGGTTCCTCCGCTCCCTGGCGGGAGACCCGGAGACGGTCTGGCGCCACCTCACCGAGGCGTCCCTGCTCGCCCGGTGGTGGACACCCGAGAGTCTGTGCGTCTCCGAACTCGTCTTCGAGGCGCGACCGGGCGGACGGATCCTCCAGGAGTACCGGGACGCCGAGGACACCGACGGTTCCGAGCCGGTCGTCGGGCGCGCGGAGGGGGTCGTCGAGGAGGCGGCACCCGGTGAGCGCCTCGTCTACCGGCTCTCGCCCCTGCTGCCGGACGGCGGCACCGCCTTCACCGCCCGCGTCGACCTCACCCTTCGGCCCACCGGGGCGGGGACCGATCTCGACGTCGGCTACCGGATCACCGACAGCACGGTCGAGTCCGCCGACTTCGTCGCCGGTATCGAGATCGGCTTCGGCCAGAGCCTCGACCAGCTCGCGGCGCGCGTCGCCGCGGACGCGCACGACACCGACAGCACTGACAACGCTGACAGCACCGACAGGAGCAGCTCGTGGGACGACTGATCGTCAACACCGCCATGACCGTCAACGGTGCCTTCGAGGCACCGGCACCCGAGTCGAACGGCGGGTGGCTGGTCACCGACCCCGACAGCGTGCGGGCCGGGCTGGAGATGTGGCAGGCGGCCGACGCCATGCTGCTCGGGCGCAGGACCTACGAGGGGCTGTCCAAGGTCTGGCCCGAGCTCGCCGACGTTGCGGGGTTCGAGGCGTACGCGGCCCGGATGAACGGCATGCCCAAGTACGTCGCGTCCCGGACGCTGAGCGCACCGCTGGAGTGGAACGCCACCCTGCTCGACGGAGACCTCGCCGACGCCGTGGGGGCGCTCAAGGACGGGCACGACGGCAACCTCATCGTGCCCTCCGCCGGTGCACTGACCCGCGACCTCATCGCCCACGGCCTGGTCGACGAGTACTGGTTCACCGTCAGCCCCTACCTGTGGGCGACCGGACCGCGGATCTTCGACGACATCGGCCCCGTCCGGCTGGAGTTCACCTCCGCCACGACCTTCCCCTCGGGCGTGGTCCGCCTCTGCTACCGGCCCGCCCCGGACGGCACGCCCTCCGGCGGGTGACCGCGGGGGACCGGCCTCCGTCCCAGGCCGTGCACGGCGACCACCGTGCACGGCCGTTCCGGGTCCGGGGAGGGACCGTGTGCGTCGGCCGTGTGGTCGCGCTCACCCGGGGGCGTGCAACGCGGATGCGCGGGATCGCGTCCGAACAGGAACCGGGCGGTTCTCCGCCGATGCTCACGGACTGGACCATGCGGATATGACTCACGGGCCCCTGCGCAACGGTTTCACGACCCTCCTCACCCTGCTGGCCGGTCTCTGCGCCGCCGCGCTCCCCGTTCTCGCGGTCGTGCTGATCGCGCCGGAGGGCACCGTCGACCTGGAGGCCTACCGGGCGGCGGAGCGCTGCCCGAGCGCCCCGTCCGAGCCCGCGGACTGCCTGTGGGCGCAGGAGCTCACCGTCTCCGACGTCCACATGTCGCGCCGCGGAGCCAGGGGCGACGCGGACAGCACGGTCCTGACCGACGCGAACGGCGTGCACTGGGAGTCCGTCTACGCCAACCGGGGCCCCGTCGTCCACCAGCTAGAGGAGGGCGACCGGGTCACCGGAACCGTCTGGCGCGGTGAGCTGACCGAGATCGCGTTCGGGGACGACACGCAGCAGACCCGGGACGCCCCGGCCGACATGCGCGCACGGGTCCTCATCGGCGCGCTGATCATCGCCCCGCCCGGCCTCCTCACGGTGGCCGTGTGCCTCTGGCGGCTGTCCCGCCTCCCCGACCCGGAGCCGACCGAGGGGATGCGCGCCACCCTGAGCCTGGTCGTCACACTGTTCCTCATCGGACTCGTCTGCCCGGTCCTGGTCAGCGGACTGGGGGAGAACCTCTGGGCGGTGGTGGCCGTCTGGCTCCCCCTGGCCGCGCTGACGGCCCTCGGGTACCGGGTGTCCGTCACCCGCAGGCGCGCCCGGGCCGCCGGGGGCACAGGGACGGCCTGACCGCGGCCGGGGCCGCCGTCGGCCGGGCGTACCCCTGCCGGGTGAGCACCTTCCGGCAGCGGTCAGGATGGCCTGGTCGACGCGCCCACCCCCGAAACCGCTCCCCACCCCGCCCACCAGGAGCGAAACACGGCGTAACACGGGGAAACGCAGGCTTCACGGAGTGACAGGGCCGACGAAACACGCCCTTCCTACCGTCGGGCCCCATGGACACACCGCTGTATACACGGCCCGGCGGGGACACCGGGGGCACGGCCACGTCGCGCCGGGACCGGGTCTACGCCCTCATGCGCGAGGAGGTGCTGAGCGGCCGGATCGCCCCCCACACCCGTCTGGGCGAGGTCCGCCTCGCCGAGCACTTCGGCGTCTCCCGGACCCCCGTCCGCGAGGCCCTCGCCCGCCTGCACTCCGACGGCCTCGTCGAACGCCGCGAGAACGGCTTCTACGCCACCGTCCCCAACCTCGCCGAGCTCCGCGACCTCTACGAACTCCGGGTCACCCTCGAACTGCGCGGTATCGCCCGCGCCATAGAGGACCCCGCGGTCGCACACGACCCCGAGGTCCTCGCCGCCGAACGCGAGCGCTGGGAGAAGCTGCGCGCCGATCCCCCCGAACCGGACCCCTCCTTCGTCCTGCTCGACGAGGAGTACCACGCCGCCCTCTCCCGCGCCTCCGGCAACCGCGCCCTCACCGAGTCCCTCGTCTCCGTCAACCAGCGCATCCGCCGCGTGCGCATGTACGACTTCCTCACCGAGGACCGGATCACCTCCACCATCACCGAGCACCTCCAGATCGTCGAGCACCTCGCGGCCCGCGAACTGGACTGCGCCTACCGCGCCATGCACGACCACGTGGGCGCCTCCATGGAGGTCGTCCTCGAACGCGCCCAACGCGCCCTGACCCAGATGGCGCTCCACTCCGACATTTTGTGACCGCGACCCTCCCCCTGGCGTCCTGACCCGGGAGAGAAGGAGAACCAGCGTGTTCGACTCCGTGCTCGTCGCCAACCGCGGCGAGATCGCCTGCCGCATCATCCGCTCCGCCCGCGAGCTCGGCCTGCGCACCGTCGCCGTCTACTCCGACGCCGACGCGGGCGCGCCGCACACCCGGCTCGCCGACGAGGCCGTCCGCCTCGGTCCGGCCCCCGCCGCCGAGAGCTACCTCGACATCGACCGCGTCCTGGCCGCCGCGTCCGCCACCGGGGCCGGAGCCGTCCACCCCGGTTACGGGTTCCTCTCCGAGAGCGCCGCCTTCGCCCGCGCCGTCGAGGACGCGGGGCTCGTCTTCGTCGGTCCCGAGCCGCGCCACCTGGAGGAGTTCGGCGACAAGCACACCGCCCGCAAGGCCGCCGCCGCGGCCGGTCTGCCGATGGTCGCGGGCAGCGACACCCTCCCCGACGCCGACGCGGCCGTCGCCGCCGCCGAGCGGATCGGCTACCCGGTCATCCTCAAGTCGACCTCCGGCGGTGGCGGGATCGGCCTGCGCCCCTGTGCCGACCAGACCGCGCTGCGTTCCGCGTTCGACCAGGTCAGCCGGATGGCGCAGACCCACTTCGGTGGGGGAGGGGTGTTCGTCGAGCGCTTCGTCTCCCGCGCACGCCACATCGAGGTCCAGGTCTTCGGCGACGGACACGGCCGCGTCGTCACCCTCGGGGACCGCGACTGCTCGCTCCAGCGACGCAACCAGAAGGTGGTCGAGGAGGCGCCCGCCCCCGGTCTGCCCGACGCCCTGCGCGCCGAACTCCACCGCACCGCCCGCGCCCTGTGCGCCGGTGTGTCCTACCGCAGCGCGGGAACGGTGGAGTTCGTCTACGACGTCGAGCGCGGCGAGGCCTCCTTCCTGGAGGTCAACACCCGCCTCCAGGTCGAGCACCCGGTCACCGAGGAGGTCACCGGCGTCGACCTGGTCGCCTGGATGCTGCGCCTGGCCCGGGGCGAGCAGGTGCTCGCCGACGTGCCCGACGAGGGCCCCGCCCGCACCGGGCACGCCGTCGAGGCCCGCGTGTACGCCGAGGACCCCGCGCACGACTTCCGGCCCAGCTCCGGCCTGCTCACCCGGGTCGAGGTCCCCGCGGGGGTGCGCGTCGACGGCTGGGTGGAGACCGGCCAGCGCGTCACCAGCGACTACGATCCGATGCTCGCCAAGGTCATCGTCCGTGGCCAGGACCGCGCCGACGCCCTCGACCGGCTCGGCCGCGCCCTCGCCGAGGTGCGGATCGACGGCCTCCAGACCAACCTCGGGCTCCTGCGCGCCCTCACCGACCACCCGGACGTCCGTGCCGTCGACCACACCACCGCCACCTGCGGCGGCGTCGGCGACCCGGAGCCGCGGATCGAGGTCGAGCGCGCCGGAACCCTCACCACCGTCCAGGACTGGCCCGGCCGCACCGGGTACTGGCAGGTGGGTGTGCCGCCGTCCGGGGCCATGGACGACCTGTCCCTGCGACTGGGCAACACCGCCGTGGGCAACCCCGAGGGGGCGCCCGGCCTGGAGTGCACGATCGAGGGCCCGGCGCTCCGGTTCAGCGCCGCCGCGACCGTGTGCGTCACCGGAGCCCCCGCTGACGTCACCGTCGACGGCGCGCCGGTCCCGCAGTGGGAACCGGTGGCGGTCCCGGCGGGCGGCCTGCTCGACGTCGGCGCCGCGCGCGGGCCGGGCATGCGCACGTACGTGCTGTTCAGGGGTGGTCTTGATGTGCCGGACTACCTCGGCAGCGCGGCCACCTTCACCGCCGGCGAGTACGGCGGCCACAGCGGGCGCGCGCTGCGGCTCGGGGACGTGCTCCGCCCCGGGGTGCCCGCCGCCCCGGCTCCGGCACCGCGCCCCGTCCCCCGGGAGGAACGCCCCGACTTCGCGGCTCCGACCGAGTCGGGCGCGGACGGACGCGCCCACTGGGACGTCGAGGTCTCCGAGGGGCCGCACGCCGCCCCCGAGTTCCTCACCCGCGAGGGACTGGCCGACTTCTACGCCACCGCCTGGAGGGTGCACCCCCAGTCCGCCCGCAACGGCGTCCGCCTCTCCGGCCCCAAACAGACCTGGGCCCGGCCCGACGGCGGCCAGGCCGGTCTGCACCCGTCCAACGTGCACGACACCGCCTACTCCGTCGGCGCCGTCAACCTCTCCGGCGACACCCCGGTGCTCCTGGGCCCCGACGGCCCGAGCCTGGGCGGGTTCGTCTGCCCCGTCACCGTCGTCACCGGCTCCCGGTGGAAGGTCGGCCAGCTCCGCCCGGGCGACACCGTCCGCTTCCACCCGGTGACCGAGGCCGCCGCCGAGAAGCTGCACACCGTCCCCACGGCCGCGCCGCTCCTGCGCGCGACCGGATCCGACGGCGACGACGGGGTGCTCGCCCGCCTGCCCGCCGCCGACGGCGCCCCCGAGGTCACCTACCGTCGCAGCGGGCACGACAACCTGCTGGTCGAGTACGGGCCGATGGTGCTGGACCTGGGTCTGCGCATGCGCGTCCACGCCCTCATGGCCGCGCTCGACGAGGCCGCCCCGCGCGGGATCGTCGACACCACACCCGGTGTGCGCTCCCTGCACCTGCACACCGACCCCGGGGTGCTGCCGCTGCGCACCCTGCTCGACCTGCTCCAGGAGATCGAGGGCAGGCTCCCGCCCACCTCCCGGCTGCGGGTGCCGAGCCGGACCCTGCACCTGCCGATGTCCTTCGACGACCCGTCCATCCACGAGGCGATCAGCCGCTACGCGACCGGTGTGCGCGACGACGCGCCCTGGAACCCCGACAACATCGAGTTCATCCGCCGCATCAACGGCCTCGACTCGGTCGACGACGTGCGCGACACCGTCTTCGACGCCTCCTACCTGGTACTGGGCCTGGGCGACGTCTACCTCGGCGCGCCCGCCGCCACTCCCCTCGACCCGCGCCACCGGCTCGTCACCACCAAGTACAGCCCGGCGCGGACCTGGACCCCGGAGGCCGGGGTCGGGATCGGCGGCGCCTACCTGTGCGTGTACGGGATGGAGAGCCCCGGCGGCTACCAGCTCATCGGCCGCACGGTGCCGATCTGGTCCGGGCTGCGCCAGTACGGCCCCTTCGAGCCCGGCACCCCCTGGCTGCTGCGGTTCTTCGACCGGGTCAGCTGGTACCCGGTCGGGCACGAGGAGCTGCTCGACATCCGGGCCGACCTCCTCGCCGGACGGCACGAACTGGAGATCGCCGACGGGGAGTTCGTCCTCGCCGACCACGAGCGTTTCCTCGCCGACAACGCGGACTCCATCGCCGCCTTCCGCGACCGCCAGGCCGCCGCCTTCGAGGCCGAACGCCGGCGGTGGGAGGCCGCCGGGGAGTTCGAGGACCGGCCCGAACCCGAACCCGCCGCCGACCCCGGCCACACGGACCTGCCGCCCGGCGCCGCCCTGGTCGAGTCCCCGCTGTCCGCGTCCGTGTGGAAGGTCGACGTCCGCCCCGGAGACACGGTCGAGGAGGGCCAGCCCGTCGTCCGGCTGGAGGCGATGAAGCTGGAGGTCGTGGTCCGCGCGCCCCGCGCGGGTACGGTCTCCGACATCCTGGTCGCGCCCGGGCAGCACCTGGACCCCGGCCGCGCCATGGCCGTCATCACCCAAGGAGGAGCCTCCTGATGCCCACTCCCACCGACCGCGTCCACGCCGCCTACCGGAGGATCGCCGGGGCCGACCGGCCCGAGGTCTGGATCACCCTCCGGCCCGAGCAGGACCTGCTCGTGGAGGCGAAGGCGGTCGAGGACCGGCTCGCGACGGGGGAGGACCTGCCACTCGCGGGGACGCTCGTCGCGGTCAAGGACAACATCGACGTGGCGGGGCTGCCCACCACGGCGGCCTGCCCGGAGTTCGCCCACACCCCGCAGGTGAGCGCGACCGCCGTCCAGCGGTTGGTGGACGCGGGCGCGCTCGTGCTCGGCAAGACCAACCTGGACCAGTTCGCCACCGGGCTGGTCGGTACGCGCAGCCCGTACGGGGCGGTACGGGGCGCCTTCGACCCGGAGCGGATCTCCGGCGGCTCCAGCTCGGGGTCGGCGGTCGCGGTCGCGCTGGAGATCGCGGACGTCTCCCTGGGCACCGACACGGCCGGATCCGGGCGGGTGCCCGCCGCGCTGCACGGGATCGTGGGGATCAAGCCGACGGTCGGCCTCGTCCCCGCGACCGGTGTGGTCCCGGCGGCCAAGCCCTACGACTGCGTGACCGTGTTCGCCCGCGACCTGGCCACCGGCACGGCCGCGCTCCGGGTGATGACCGGGCCCGACCCGGCCGACCCGTACAGCCGGGACTGGCCCGCCGACGTGCGCCTCGCCCCGCGCCACCCCGCGCGGGTGGCCGTCCCGACCGCAGACGGGCTCGCGGTGCTGAGTGACGCCGAGCGCGCCGCCTTCCACTCCGCCGCCGGCACCCTGCGGGAGAAGGGGGTCGGGCTTGAGACCGTGGACGTGGCGCCCCTGCTGGAGGCGGCCAGGCTGCTGTACGACGGTGCGCTGGTCGCCGAACGCTACGCCGCCGTGGGCGAGTTTTTGTCCGGTGCTCCAAAGTCGGCCGACCCCACGGTGTCCGGGATCATCCTGGCCGCCGCCGACCTGCCCGCGCACGCGCTCGCCACCGACCAGCACCGCCTGGCCGCCTACCGGTCGACCGCCAGGGAGCTGCTCGCCGGGTTCGACGCGCTGCTGCTGCCCACGACCGTCGGCCACCCGACCCTGGCGGAGGTCGCGGCCGATCCGGTCGGGGAGAACTCGCGCCTGGGGACGTACACGAACTTCGTCAACCTGCTGGACATGGCGGCGGTCGCCGTGCCCGCCGGGACGGCGGACGGGCACCGGTTCGGGGTGAGTCTCATCTCCGACGCCTTCGACGACCAGGTGGGTCTGGACCTGGCGGCGCTGCTGACCGGTGACGAGCCGGGGGAGGCGTATCCGGAGTCGGGCGTGGAGCTGGCGGTGTTCGGCGCGCACCTGCGCGGGCAGCCGCTCAACCACCAGCTCACCGACCTGAGGGCGCGGTTCGTCGAGGCGACCGAGACCAGCGCGGACTACCGGATGTACGCGCTGGCCACGACCCCGCCCAAGCCGGGCCTCCAGCGGGTGAACGCGTCGGGGGTGGCCGTGCGCTGCGAGGTCTGGCGGATCTCCCCGGCCGGGCTGGGGGCCTTCCTGGCCGCGCTGCCCGCGCCGATGACACTGGGGGCGGTCACCCTGGCCGACGGCCGGTCGGTGGTGGGGTTCGGGTGCGACCCGGCCGCCGTCGAGGGGGCGGAGGACGTCAGCCGCCACGGTGGGTGGCTGGCCTACCGGGAGTCCCTGGAGGGCTGAGCCGCGTGTGGGCCCCCGTTCGTCGCGCGACGGACGGGGGCTTTTCGCTGCGGTTCGGAGGCATCACATCAAAGCTATTCATTTCGGGCGAACGGGATTGTTCTGGCGTGATTGAGGTGGGGGTGTCGACCTTAATTAATGCCTCCTGAGCTGCGGCAATGTGCTCCCGGTCGAACTTTCTCCGAAGAACTTCACAGAAAAGTGCGCCACCACTCCCCCCACCCCCTATTGTTCTACCGAACACCCAACTCCATACACGGAAGACCCCGCGACGATTGAACACCGCCCGGGGTCGTGGCCAGCAACCTATCCACCTTTAACGCAAAGGAATTGCCAGCATGCGCGATTATAGCGCGGCCTTCTTCGCCCTGCTCGGGATGTACCTGAAGGCGCTGTTCAGCCCCGCGCGCGGCCGTCACGCGGCCCCCGCCGTCCGCCGCCGCCGTTCCACCCGGGTCCGCCCCTACACGCCCGCTCCGGTCGAGGCCACCGCGCCTCCCGTTCCCGCTCCGCCTCCCGCGCCTTCCCCCGAGCGCGTCCCCGCTCCCGAACCCGACCGTGTCCAGGCCGAGGCCACCGCCCGCCTGCACGGCTGGATCCCGAGGCAGGCCGCGCCCGTTCCCCCGGGTGACCTGCTTGCCGCGCCCCTGGAGCCGACGCCCGGTGAGTTCGACGAACTCGCCGCCCTGGTCCGCCTCTGGCAGCGGCAGCGGGCGGAGCGGGACCAGCGGCGTCCGGCGGTGATGGCGTGAGCACCCTCGACATCACCGTGCCGGGCCTGTACTGGCCCTACCGCTCCTACGCGGGCGAGCTGTCCGAACTCGCCCGGGTCAGGGCCGACCTCGGAGGCGACCTGGTCGGGTTCGAGCCGGACCTGGTGGACACCGTCCAACTCGTCACCAGCGAACTCACGGCCAACTCCGCCAAGTACGCACGCCCCGGCGGCGAGATCATCCGCACGATGTGCCTGCTGGACGGGCGGACCCTGCGGGTGGCCGTCAGTGACCCCGGTGGTCCTAGGAGTCCCCGCATCCCCACCGAGCGCACCGCCGACGAGTGGGACTCCGCCGAGGGGCAGCGCGGGCTGCTGCTGGTCGAGAACCTGGCCACCGCGTGGGGATTCCACGCCTTCCCCGAGTGGTCGGGCTACGCCACCCAGGTCTGGGCGGAGTTCGACCTCGACCCGGTCTGACCCCGGACACACCGGTGCCCCGTGGACGTGCGTCCGTCCACGGGGCACCTGGGGCGTCAGCGGGTGATGCTGGCGAGCAGTGCGACCCACTGGTCGGTGTCGAAGGCCAGGGAGCCCAGGTCGCGGTGTTTGGTGTCGCGGACGTCGGCACCGGACTCGTGTTCGCGGACCTCCACACACTCAGACCCGCTCGGGCTGTAGCTCGATTTGTGCCAGTCGTTCACGCCATCATCTCCTTCATCTTCACCACGGATTCGCGGGGCGGTAGGGCGGAGCCCAGCACTCGTGTGAACCGGGTGGTCATCCGTTCCACTCCCGTGGGGTCGGAGTGGATGACAACCCCTCGGTTGTGCTCGCTGGCCGTGACCACCCGCCCATCACGAAGGCGGAAGACGGACATCGGTGAGACCAGGCCGATCACGGTTCGGTCAGGGATCAGGTGAGCCTCCACCCGGCCGCCACTGATCAGCTTCAACAGGTGCTCCACCTGGTCCCGACGAACATCGTCGGGTAGGCAGGCCAGTGCCCCCAGCGGGAACACGGCTGTCACCCACGGCGACCCATTCTTGGCGAGCGCACCGTACCTTCCGCTACGTGTGGATACCTCACGTTTGATCTCCACCTCCGTTTCCGGGAAGCGGCCTTCCCTCAGCATGAGCGCCATGTACGCCGGGCACTGAAGCAAGCCGGGTATCACCCAGGGGGAACCGAGTTCGATGGTGTGGGACCCCTGCTCCAGTTCCGGGATGGAGTCCTCCCACGGCTTCAACAACGACCCCGTCATCGCCACCTGCCACAGGTGCACCAGCTGATTCCGGGCCCCCAACACCTCATCCAGCCGTGCGACGTTATCCCAGCTAGGTAGATGCTTTCCCTGCTCCCACTTGGTGATCAGGCCAGGAGAGCAAGGGATTCTTCGGGCCAACTGGGCCTTGCTGAGGCCCGCGTTATTGCGTGAGGTCGTGAGCGCCGTGCAAAAGTCATTGCCCTCCATGTCATGGACTTTACGAAGCTTGCACGAGCGGGTCATTGGGTCGCGACATACCGTTACTGAGGTGTGAGCTGGGCCTCATGAAAGAGCATCAGCGTGCCGCCGAACAGACCGCCCTCGCCGCCCTCCACCGACGCCATCCCGGATGGATGATCTCCCGTGCCGAGGACGGGTTCGTCGCCGTGCACACCGACCCCGACACCGGTCGGCCCGACGACGTCATCCGAGCCGCCCGTGTGGAGCTGCTCGGGTCCCGCCTGCACGCCGCACAGCACCGGAGGTAGCGCCATGCCCCAGTGGGAGAACCGCCGAGCCGACCGGCTCAGGCGCAACGACATCGTGCTGATGCACGCGGGGCACCTGCGCGTGGTCACCGAGATTCGCCCGCCTGAGTCCGGACACGTCCATGTCCGTCTCGGTAGCACCTGGTACCGGTTGCCCGCCGAGCGAAGGGTGTCCGTGGACCGGAAGGGACCGAGCGGTGTGCGGTGAACCGTCCGCCTCCTACCTCGGACGGGCCGAGTGGCTGGTGGACGGACACCGAGACGGCTGGGCGAACTCCTACCACCGGCTGATCCGTGTCCACGGCCTACGTCACTCGGAGTCGGTGCTCCTCCTCGCCGAAGCGGTCCGGTTGGACCGGTCGGAGTGGAAGGTGGCTGTATCCGGGCACACCACGAACTCGATCCCACACAGCGGGTAAGCATTCGTATGTCCAGACCGGAAGGAATTCCCATGGAACACGCCCCTCTCGTCGCCCCTCGGGACCGGTTCTCCACCGGGCTGCCCGGACGCCGCGCTCCCCTCTCCAACGCCCAGCCCACCGCACAGCGACCGTGGGGCATGGACCGGGCCGTCATCCCCCGTCACGTAATCCCTCCGGGGCGGCACGAGAAGCCCACCGAGAACAAGGTCGTATCCGTGCCCACTCAGAAGAACATGGATGGCAAGGTCATCACCGACACCGTCACCGAGACGCACACCGACTGATGTCTGACACCGTGCTGATCCTGGCGGCCCTCGATGACTCCGAGGGTCGCCACGTCACCGAGGAGCTGCGCAGGCGCGGCCACCGTCCCGTGGTGTTCGACCTGTCCGACTTCCCCACCCGTGCACACCTGGACGCCCGCCTGACCCCCGCAGGGTGGGACGGGCGCCTGATCCTGCCGGAGACGGTGGTGGACCTGTCCGACATCGGCGCCGTCTACCACCGCCGGTGCCCGCCCTTCGACCTGCCCGAGGCGATGAACGCCGACGAACAACGCTTCGCCCGCGTCGAGGGCCGCTTCGGGTTGGGCGGGGTGCTCGCCAGTCTCGGAGCGCACTGGGTGTCGCACCCCTCGGCGATGGCGGACGCCGAATACAAGCCCGTCCAGTACGCCGCCGCCGTCCGGGCAGGCCTGGAGTTGCCGCCGACCTGGGTCGGTAACGTCCCCGAGTCCGCGAGCGCGTTCCTTGCCCGTCAAGGCGGCGCGGGCGTGTACAAGCCACTCATGCACAAGCTGGTGTCCGACGCCGGACAGGCCCGACTCATCTACACCACCCCCACCGAGGAGGACCAGGTCGACGAGCGGGTAGAGGCCACCGCCCACCAGTTCCAGGGCCGGATCTGGGCTGATCGCGATGTTCGCGCCCTCATCACCCGCACCGGATGCGAGGCTGTGGCCATCAAGAACACCGAGGGCGGACGTGCGTTCGTCGACTACCGCGCCCGCTACGACGCCCTGGCCTACGGGCGGACCGTGTTGGACCCTGACCTGGTCCGGCGCGCCCAGGCACTCCTGAACGCGCTGCGCCTGTCCTCGGGGGTGTTCGACTTCGCCGTGACCACCGGCGGCCGATGCGTCTTCTACGAGGTGAATCCGGCCGGACAGTGGGCGTGGTTGATGGCCGAGACCGGCGCGCCCATGACCGACCTGATCTGCGACGAACTCACCGGAGGCAGCACATGACCGACACGGCATCCGAGTCCTGGCGTCCGTTGGCGCGCGCCCTGGCCGAGACCGTCACCGACCCGGGTTCACCGTGGCGCGACGTCGTCGCCGACACGCCCCGGCACACGTTCGTTCCCGCCTTCCTGGATACCTCGGCCGATCCGATCCGCCGCGTCACCTCTGATGATCCCGACTGGCTGGAGCGCGTCTATTCGGATGAGCCCCTCCTCACCCAGCAGCAGCCACACCCCGAACATCCCGGTCTGGAAGTGCCGACCTCATCCACCACCAGGCCCTCCCTCATGGTCGCCATGCTCCAGGAGTTGGAGGTGGGCGACGGTTCCCGGGTGCTGGAGCTGGGTACCGGCACCGGCTACAACGCCGCCCTGTTGTGCGCTCGAGTGGGGGATGAGGCCGTGGTCAGCGTCGACCTCGACCCCACCCTGGTGACAGCCGCACGCGAGCGGCTCGCCCACGTCGGTCACCGCCCGGAGTTGGCCGTCGCCGACAGCAGCGACGGGTACGCGCCCGGGGCACGCTACGACCGGATCATCGCGACCCACGCAGTCGAACGAATCCCGTACGCATGGGTGGCCCAGACCCGCTCCGGGGGGAGGATCATCTGTGATCTGCGGTCGTCGTCCTGGGCCGACGTCGGTCGTCTGGTCACCCTGACCGTCGCCGAGGACGGTACTGCCCGGGGACGGTTCTGGACGCATGACCCCGGCGGGTTCATGGCCGCCCGCACTCGGGTGGACGCCCCACCCGGGTTCTTCGGCCTGGCCGCGCGGGATGCGCGGGACGCCCACCGCCGCCCGAGTCGGATCGACCCCGGTGTCCTGGCCGAGGCGGGGTTCCGGTTCGCTCTGTGGACGCGTGCTCCCCACCTGTCGGTTCCACCGGGGGTGGAACCGGTGGTCTCGGCCCCGGATGGGTCCTGGGCCGCCGTGTTCGGATCCGATGTGGACGTGGCCGGACCGCAGGACCTGTGGGCTCCGGTGGAGGACGCCTACGCGTGGTGGGTGGACGCGGGCAAGCCCGACGTCACAGACTTCGGTGTCACCGTCACCCCGGAGGGGACCACGTTCAACCTCGTCTGAGGCCCTGACTTACTGGAGAGAGCAGGTATGACCGGCGCTGTTCACCCACCCTCGTCCGTGCTCACCGATCAACTCGCGCAGGCGGGCGTGTTCGCGTCCGGCTCGCCATTGGCTGAGGTGTTCCGCCGCGTCGACCGAGGGGCGTTCGTCCCCGCCTTCGCGACCTACGCCAACACCCCCAGGGCACGCGGTACCGCCTCGTGCGCAGTGACGTTCCCGCCCAGCACGAGGAGTGGTCCTCCCATGTCTACGCCGACGAGACGCTGATCATCGAGGTGAAGGGGCAGCCGGTCATTGAAGCCCTCCCCAAGGGCACGGGGAAGGGCAGGTGGACCAGCTCGTCCACGGTGCCCGGTCTCATGGCCCGGATGCTCGCCGAACTGGAGTTGGATGGCAAGCCCCGAGTCCTGGAGATCGGCGTTGGCTCGGGATGCAACGCCGCGATCCTGAGCGAATACCCGGGCTCCGATCGCGTGACGAGTATCGACATCTCACTGCACCTGGTCTCCGACGCCACCGAGCGTCCCGCGCGGGCGGGCTATCACCCGGTCGTCGCGGAGTACGACGGTCACAAGGGCTGTCCGGACCGGGCTCCCTGCGATCGGATCATCTCCACCACGGCCTTCACCCACGTCCCCCCGGCGTGGATCGACCAGGTCGCACCCGGTGGGCTCGTCCTGGTGAACATCGCGGGCGGTACCGGAGGTGCGATGCTCAAGCTCCGAGTGGGCGACGACGGCAGGGCCCAGGGCCGCATCCTGCCGGAGTGGGGGGTGTTCATGCCCGCGCGGAGTCACACGCCGCGCACACGCGTGACGGTGCACGCCGAGGACCGATGGGTGTGGTCCAGAGCCCGGACGGTCCCCGCTGGCCGCTGACGTGAGGCATGATCCTGCGAGCCGCTCCGGCCCTCTGCCCGGGTTGGCGGGCCGTGCACGGGAGGAACACGCCTCCAGGCACGAGGCCGTCGATCACCGCGTGGCGGGTGGGGCGGCCAGTCCGGCCAGGTAGTCGTCGAGCAGCTCGGCCTGCCGTTCGGGCGGGAACGCGGCGGGGTCGAACAGCGCCTGGACCACCAGGCCGAGCACGAAGGACTGGGCTCCGGCCGCGATGCGCGCCGGATCGCCGGGGGGCAGTTCGCCGAGCCGCTGGGCCGCGCTGACCAGGTCGCGCAGCCTGTCGCGGCTGCGCGCGTACCTCCCGGCGTGGTCGCCGCTCAATGCGGGGTCGGCGAGTGCGACGTCCCAGGAGGACACCCAGATCCGGTTGCTGTCGGTGGCCTCGGGGGTCAGCGGCAGGATGTCGAGCAGCGCGGCCCTGACGGCGGGCAGGCCGCGCCCGGCCACGGGCCGGGGCCGCGCCTGGGTGCGCCGATCGAGCAGGTCGAGGGCGTGGTTCACCAGGTCGCGCTTGGTGGGGAAGTAGTGGGTGAGCAGGCCGGTGGTCGCGTTGAGCTCCGCGGCGACGGCGCGCAGGGTCAGTCCGCCGAAGCCGTGCGCGGCCAGCACCCGCCAGACCGCCTCGGAGACGTCGCGGCGGCGGGCCTCGTGGTCCCCCTTGGTACGTGGCATGCTGCTACGGTACATAACCGTAACGCCTGTTATGTGAATGTGGGGTCGTCATGTTCTCCCTCCCTCTCCGAGACAACGCCCGACTCGGCCCCCTGGAGCCGTGGCACGCCGAGGAGTTCGCCGCTCATATGGACCGGGCCCGCGAGCACATCCGGCCGTGGGTCGGGCCGACGTTCGTCACCGACGACCTCGACGGTGCGCGGGCCACGCTGCGCCGGTACGCCGAGAACCAGGCCGCGGACCGGGCCCGCCTCTACGGCATCTGGCTGGACGGCGTCCTGGTCGGCGGCGTGCTGTTCGCGGACTTCGACGCGGCCTCGGGCTCATGCGAGATCGGTTGCTGGCTGGAACCGGAGGTCGAGGGCCGTGGCCTGGTCACACAGGCGTGCCGCGTCCTGCTGGACTGGGCGTTCGCAACCCGGGGGATGCACCGCGCCGAGTGGGAGTGCCGGGCGGACAACAAGCGCAGTTCCGCGGTGGCCGAACGGCTCGGCATGACGCTGGAGGGTGTGCGGCGCGAGTGCTGGCCCTACGGCGGCAGCCGCCACGACAAGCAGCTCTGGGCGATCCTCGCCAGTGAGTGGCGCACCACGCGCCCGTCGGGAGCGGTCCCGACGGGGTGAGGCCGCACGGCCGACGGCCCCCCGCGCCGGAACCGGTGTCCGGTGCGGGGGGCCGTCGCTGTCGTCCGTCGTGGGTGCCCGCCCCGCCGCGAGGCGAGGCGAGGGGCCCGGGAGGCGGCCGTCTAGGAGCTCTTGCCCGCCCCCTCCGGCGGGGAGATCGCGGCCTGCCTGCGGTAGTGCCGGTTGCGGGCGCCCAGGATGACCACGGCGAGCACGGTCGCGATCAGCGACGCGATGAGCACGCCCGACTTGGCGTGGGTGAGGTGCTCGGGCGCGTCGGCGAAGGACAGCTCCGTGATCAGCAGGGAGACGGTGAAGCCGATCCCCGCGAGCTGCGACATGCCGACGAGGTCGATCCACTTCAGGCTCGGGTTCAGCTCGGCGGCGGTCAGCCTGGTCATCGCCCAGGAGCCGCCGACGATACCGACGACCTTGCCGACCACGAGGCCGAGGATGATGCCGAGCCCCGCGCGGTCGGTGAACACGGCGCCCATGCTGTCGAAGACCACACCGGCGGAGAAGAAGGCGAAGATGGGCAGCGCCAGACCGGCGGACCAGGGGCGCAGCATCTGCTCGACGCCGTGGCTCGGGTCGTGGTGCTCACCCTCGTGCTTGGTGGTGCGCATGAGCAGACCCATGGCCACACCGGCGATGGTGGCGTGTACACCGCTCTCGTGGACGAGGACCCAGATGACCACGGCCAGCGGGACGTACACGAGCCAGTTGGGGATGACCGAGGCGTTGAGCTTGGCGGCCAGGCCCTTGCCGCGCTGGAGGTAGCCGAAGACGGCGAGGCCGACCGCGGCCAGACCCAGGGAGACGAAGTTGATGCCGGAGGTGTAGAAGACGGCGATGACGATGACGGCGCCCAGGTCGTCCACGATCGCCAGGGTCAGCAGGAAGGTGCGCAGCGGGGTCGGGAGCCAGCGGCCGACGACGGCCAGGATCGCCACGGCGAAGGCGATGTCGGTGGCCATCGGGATGCCCCAGCCCGACATGGTCTCCGGGGTGGAGAGGTTGATCCCGGCGTAGATCGCGGCGGGGACGACCATGCCGCAGATGGCGGCGACGATCGGTAGCGCCGCGCGCCGTGGGTTGCGTAGCTCGCCGTTGACGAACTCCTGCTTGAGTTCGTTGCCGACGACGAAGAAGAAGACGGCGAGGAGGCCGTCGGCCGCCCAGGTCTCCAGGGTCAGGTTCAGGTGGAGCGACTCGGGTCCGAAACGGATCTGGCGGAGGTGCTCGTAGGACTCCCCGAAGGGCGAGTTGATCCACAGGAGGGCCAGGAGGGCCGCGCCGATGAGGATGAAGCCGCCGACGCTGTCGCTGCGGAGCGTGTCCGCGAAACGGCTGAGCAGTGGGCTCGAGGGAGTGGGGTGCTCGATCGGGTCGATGCTCATGTGCGACTCTCCAGGACGTGACTCGACAGGGACTCGCCGACCAGTCTTCCCGGCACACCTGAGGCGCTCGGCGCCCCGCCCATGTTCACGGACCTGAGGGGAGATGTCCAGCCCAGAGGGCATGTGTCCGTCCCGGAGCCGCTTCTGTCGGTGGGCGCACGGGCGACCGCGACGACATCGGGGAACGGAGCGGACCGCGGCGGTGGGGATCACCGCCGGTGACCGGGACCAACGGGTTGGTTGGTTGCTGGCCCAGTCGGATCCCCGCATCGTTTCCGGTGCCTACGCAGCGGACGTCATCAGGTTCTGTGATAACAGGCACCACGCATCATATGTCAAGGAATCGGGCGTTCCCCCCAGGCCCCCCTTGGTGATGTCCACCACTGGCGTGTGCTCCCCGCGGGTGTGCCGGGCCGGGTTGGCCGACGGCTGCAGGACTCCTACCCGAAAAGGGCGGCTTTGATGTTCGTGTTCCGAGCACGAGAAATGTGACGCACGTCCCATAGGGGCCCCGTGTGTCGGGGTCGGCGATCGGGGCGGGTGGTGTTCGATGGTCACCTGGGGTTCACGATTACCATGAGTCGCCGGAGTTGTGCTGTGATCCGTCTTCTGAGCCGACGCGTTCGAGCTGGTGGAGCTGGACGGGATGGGTATGGCGTGACACCCGTCACCCGCGTACAGTCCGAAGGTGGAGTGCCGGGAAGACTGGTCGGCGTTGAACACCCTTACTTGGAAACCAGGCGGCTGATGCTCGACTCCCACGTGCGTGGTGCGCACGTCTACCGATCCGAATCCGGTGCGCGGACCGTGCGCGACTGGTGCGAGGAGGAGATCGCCCGGTGGACCGGGCTCGTCCCGCTCCCCACCGTCTCCTCCGAGCTCGGTAGCACGCGGGCCTTCCGGGCGGCGGGGGGCACGGGAACCCCGGTCGTGGTCCTCAACGGCACCAACTTCAACACCGCCAGCTCCGTCGGGCCGCTGCGCGTACTCTCGCGCGACCGGCCGGTGATCTCGGTCGACATTCCGGGCCAGCCCGGTCTCAGCTGCGGTGTCCGGCCCAAGGCGCCGCGCACGGCCGCCTACGGGGCCTGGTTCGACGAGGTCCTGCCCCAGATCACCGAGGAGCCGGTCATCGTGCTGGGGCACTCGCTCGGCGCGGCGGTCGCCCTGGCCGCCACACCCTCGCCGCTGACCCGGGCCCTGATGCTCGTCTGCCCGGCGGGGCTCACGGCGGCGGGACTGACCCCCGAGGTGATGCGCGCGGTCCTGCCGTGGATGATCGGGCCCCGCGACAGCAAGAGCACCCGGTTGCTCAACGCCATGAGCGGACCGGACCACACCAGCGCGGGGATCCACCCCCTGGCTCCGTGGATGACCCTGGTCGCGCGGCACTGCCGGACCAGCCTCGCGCCCGGTCCGCTGACCATGGAGTGCCTGCGTCCGTGGTCGGACACCCCGAGGACCGTGGCCACCGGCTCCGACGACACCTTCTTCTCCCCGGCCCGGCTGCACGGCCCCGCCCGCCGCCTGCTGGACACCGACGTGCGCGTCATGGAGGGCGCCGGCCACCTCGCCCTGCACGAGCAGCCCGAACGCGTCGCCGAACTCCTGCGTGAGTTCGACTGACGCGTCCGGGCCGCCGCAGGGTCAGGAGCGCTCCTCCACCCGGGACCCCTCCTCCATGTCGGCCAACCTGGCGTCAGCGTCCGCCGGAGGCTTCGTCACCAGGCTCACCAGCACCGTGGCGAGCGTCCCGGCCAGGAAGCCGGGGATCAGCTCGTACACGCCGGTGGCCGGTTTGAGCAGGTAGTACCAGGCCACCGTGGCCACCGCGCCGGTGACGATCCCGGCGGCGGCACCGGCCGCGGTCATGCGCCTCCAGTACAGCGACAGCAGGAGCGGCGGGCCGAACGCGGCGCCCAGGCCGGCCCAGGTGAACAGGACCAGCCAGAACACCACCGTGTCCACCCCGGGGACGTACAGCAGTCCCACGGCGAGCAGGCACATCGCCAGGACGACGATCCTGCTGACCCACATCGCCTCCAGTCCGTTGACCTCCCGTCCCCGGCGGATGATGCCCTCGTAGACGTCGCGCACCACACCGGAGGCGCCCACCAGGAGCTGGGAGTCGGCGCTGGACATGATCGCCGCGAACACGGCGGCGATGAGCAGGCCCGCCAGGAAGCCCGGCAGGTACTCGGTGGCCATGGTCGGGAACAACTGCTCGCTGTCGGCGTTCGGCAGCGCCTCGACACCGCCGTAGAGCGCGCGTCCGGCGAGGCCGATGAACACCGCGCCCCAGCCCATGACCACGTTCCAGACCGTGCCCCACACCGCGGCGCCGCGCAGGTTGCGGGGGTCGTCGATGGACATGTAGCGGACCACGATGTGCGGGTTGCCGGGTGAGCCCAGGCCGATCGCGACCAGGCCGATCAGGCCGCCGACACCCAGGGAGTAGGGGTCGAGCAGGGCGGGGTCGAGTGCCTGGAGGGTGTCCACCATCGGTGCCCAGCCCAGGGCCGCGACCGCCACCAGCGGCAGCAGCACCAGACCGAACAGCATGAGGACGGCCTGCATGGCGTCGCTGAACGCCACCGCGACGTAGCCGCCGAGGACGGTGTAGACGAGCACGATCCCCATCGTGACCCACACGCCGGTCATGCCGCCGACGCCGAAGGTGCCCTCGAACGCCTTGCCCCCGGCGGAGAACTGCGCGGAGACGTAGGCGGTCATGAACAGCAGGATCACGGTCACGATCAGGACGCGCAGGGGCCGACCGCCGCCGAACCGCGAGCTGAAGTAGTCGGTGAGTGTGATGTCGCCCCGCCTGCCGGTGAACCGGCGCAGGCGCGGTGCGGCGAACAGGAACAGGAAGAGCTCCATCAGCGTGTAGCCGATGACCGCCCACACCGCGGAGGCGCCCTGGACGAACGCCATGCCGGTCACCCCCAGCAGCAGCCAGGCGCTGCGCCCGGACGTCACCGCGCTCAGGGCGACGACGACCTGCTTCATGCCGCGCCCGCCGAGGAAGAAGCCGGCGAGCGAGTTGGCGGAGGCCCGGGCCGCCCAGATCGCGATACCGATGAGGAGGACGAGGTAGAGAACGAACGCGGAGATGACACCGGCCCCGGCCTGCGCCGTGGCCTCGGCGGCTGTCGTGGTCACGAGGCCTCACCCCGCGGGCGGGTCAGCGCGTGGCCCAGGACGGCCAGGCCCAGGGTCAGCAGGGGGAGGACGAAGAGGACGAGGATCATGGGCGGCTGCCTTCGGGTCGGGGGCTGTGCACGCACGCCGGGCTCCACCCGGTGTGCACGGTTCCCGCAGCCTAGGTCTGTGATCCACGCCCCACGGTTGTGCGGACGGACGACGTGTGCGGGGGATCGGTGTGGCTTCCGACAATCCGGGGGTCGGCGGTGCCCCGGACGCTCACTCCGTGATCTGGCGGAGACGCGACGGGAGCCGATCCTTGATCCGGTTGGCGGTACGGAACCTGTTCTGCGGGGCGGGGACGGCCGTCCCCGCCGGAATGCCGCAGGCCACCGCTACGGTCCTGGCCCGGACCGAGGGGAGGTGGTCCCACCACGCTGACCGGGTTCCGGTACCGGTTGTCGCCTACCGGCGAGCAGGCCGAGCAGCGCGCCGAGTACGGCGGCATCTGCCGTGCGGTGTGGCACACCGCGCTGGACCAGCGCCGCCGGGCCGTCCACCCCGCCCAAGCCAGGACCGAAGAGACCTGGCTGAGGGGCGGCCCCGTCCCACATCCTCCAGCAGACGTTGAGGGACCTGGACCGGGTCTGCCGGGGCCACGGCACGTTCCACGTCAACGGGCGCGCCAGGAACCGGCGGCAACCCTCCTTCCGCTTCCCCGACGGGCCACGCGTCGGAGTCGAACGCCTGGGCCGTGAGTTCCGCGCAGACCGCGTCGGTGTTGTGCGCCAGGAACGCGGCCGTGGTCCTGGAGGGGCCCAACACCGCGAACACGACCGCCTCGGCCAAGGGCACCGCCCAGGCGCCGGGAGGAAGTCAACCGAGCCGGAGGCTGATCGCGGCCAGAAGCCGCTGGTCGGGGTCGCCCAGGTCGATCCCGGTCATCTCGCCGACGCGGCGGATGCGGTGGCGGAGGGTGTTGGGGTGGATGTGGAGTCCGGCCGCGGCGGTGGCCACGTCGCCGAAGGCGTCGAGGTAGGCGCCCAGGGTCCGGCGCTGCTCCTCGTCGAGCCCGTCCAGGCGGGTCTCGCGCAGGTCCGGCCGGTCGGCGAGGGAGTCGAGGAGTTCACGCAGGACCACCGACGCGCGGGTCTGCTCGTAGGAGGCCGTGCGGTGGTCGGGGCGGTCGGCGAGGACCTCCAGGATGCGGCTGCCGACCTTCTTGAGCGCGGGCACACCGCGCATGCGCGGCGCGACACCGGCCACGGCACCCTGCACGGGCGTGCCCAGGTTCTCGCGGAGCACGTCGACCAGTTCACCCGTCCAGCCCGTCGGCGCCTGTCCGCCCGGGGCGGGGAGCAGGACGTAGACGAGACCGCAGGCGGGGATGACCAGCGCGTCCCGTCGGAAGGCGGCGGCGTGCACGGCGGTGATCTCGGCGGCCTGGTCCAGCCGCCAGGTCAGTTCGCCCTCGGGCGCGCGCACGGCGAGCGCGACCACCGCCGTGGGGGTGGTCGGGTCGGCGCCCAGGTGGCGGGCGAGGGCGTCGGTGTCGAAGGCGCCGGTGAGCAGCCCGACCGCGAGTTCCTCGGTGTCCCGGGTGGTGGCGCGGGCCCCGCTGTGGGCGCGCATGACGTGCACCGCGGCGATCCTGGCCGCGCCGAGCAGCACCGTCCGGCTGGTGGGGGAGAGCGGACGCTCGCCCTTTTGCACCCAGACCGAGCCGAGCAGGCGTTCGCCCGCCCGGATGCCGACCACGAGGCGGCGGGCGGCACCGAGGTCGGGGCGTTCGGCGACCTCGACCACCTCGCCGTCGCGGATCCGCTCGTAGACGCCCCACGCGCGCAGGTGGGCGAGGAACGACTCGGGGCAGCCGCGGCCGAGGATGGTCTGCCGCCGCAGAACGTCGGCGCCCTCGGAGGAGGTGGAGTAGGCGAGCACGCGGTGGGCGGTGTCCTCGATGCTCACCACCCCGCCGGTCAGGGTGGCCACGGTCTGGGCCAGGGAGTACAGGTCGCCGTCCTGGGCCCCGGGGTCGGGGGCCTCCAGGACGGAGCGGGCCAGGGCGGCGAACTCCTCCGGGCCCACGTCGGGGTCCACGGACAGGACGGCGAGGTCGAGTACGCGCAGTCCGTCCACGGGGTCGCCGGGCACGGCCACGGCGCTGGCACCTGACTCGCGCGCCCGGAGAGCGGCGGCCAGGGCGGTCTCCCCGCCGGAGGGGCACACCACGAGCGCGCCGGGCGGGACGGGTGTGGTGCCGTCGGCGACGACCACGGCGCGCACGGGGACGTCGACACCGTGGGGGGCGGCGACGAGTCCGTGGACGGGCCCGTCGAGGGCGTCCATCAGTGCCTTGACCGTCGTGCCTGTACCGCTCACGTGTCCACCTCGGGTGCTGGTCCGGTGCGGCGCCGCGCCCCGGCGCGGTGCCTCCGGCCAGGGTACGCGGGGCCGGTGGCCCGAACCCCGGGGGCGCCTCCCCACGGGAGCACACGGCCGACGGACACCGGTACCAGGTGGGGCGGACCTCGCCCGGACCGGACGCGCCGGACCCCTCGGGGCGCTATCCCCCCCGGGGCCAGCTCACCTCGCCCGCGGGGTGGACCGACTCCAGGTACACGGGCTCGAACAGCGGCTCCAGGTCGGGGATCTCCTCCAGCTGACCGTTGTCCAGCAGCACGGTCGCCTCGTCCTCCGTGCGGATGAGGTCGATGCTCCCGAGCGGTTCACCGTCCGTCGTGTAGGTGGTGACCAGCTCGTACTCGGACTCCCAGATGCGCTGGTTGTGCTCGACGTCGTAGTCCTGCTCCTCCTCCAGCTCCGCCGCGAACTCGACGCAGCCGCGGACGTCGTCCTGGCAGTACTCGAAGGCGTAGGACAGCGCCCGCAGGAAGTCCTCGACGACGGTCGGGTTCTCCGCGGCGAACTCGGGGCTGGTCGCCATGACACCGAACGACCCCACCACGCCGTACTGTCCCGGCAACCACTCGATGAACCGCTCGTTCATGGCGTCCAGCAGGAACGGTTCGTTGGAGCGGTAGGCGGTCAGCGCGTCCACCTCACCCCCGGGCAGGATGGAGGGGTCGTAACCGACCTGTACCAGGTCGAGCGACTCCAGGTCCACGCCCTGCGACACCAGCATGGCCGCGATCGGCGGCGGCAGGGCGCCCTTGTGCCCGACGGTGACGCCCTCCAGGTCGCCGAGTTCCTCGACCTCCGGCCCGGTCAGCAGTGTCGCGATCGGTACGTGGCCGTAGGTGGCGACCCCGATGACGTCGGTGCCCTGTTCGTGGGCCTGGAGGATCTCGCCCTCGTTGCCCATCGAGGTGAACTCCGCGTCGCCGGCGTCGACCGTCGCGGCGTTGCCGAAGGTGTCACCGGTGCCGGGCACGATCTCGACGTCGAGGCAGACCGAGTCGAAGTAACCCAGGGCGTCGGCGGCGATGGCCTCCAGGATGCTCACCGAGGCCTGGTAGCGGTAGCCGGTGATGTAGGTGACCGTCCCGGCGGCCCGGTTGGTCGCGCACCGCTCGTCGTCGACGACGGAGGCCGAGCCGGTCTCCTCGGGTTCCTCCGCGGTCGTGCACGCCGCGGTCAGGAACAGGGCGGACACCGCGGCCGCGGACGTGAGGCGGGATCGCCTCCGCGGGTGTCGGGGGGTGGTGGTGGGCATGGCCGGAAACTCCTTCGTGTCGGGGGAGGCGCCCCCGGGACGGAGGCGTTCACGGTGCACGGTGAGCTCGGTGACGTGGGGGGTCGTGGCTGTGGTGTGCTCGTCTGGTCGCGTGGAGTAGTTGGCTGGGGTTCGCGTCGACCAGGGGGCGCGGGTTCGCGGGCGGAGTCGGAACACCGGGGCCGGGAAGGGCGGCACGGCCGGTGGCCGGATTGCGTGCGGAAGGTGACGATCAGGGGGTGTGCGGGGTCGGATCAGTCGAGGATCCGTGCCCCTTCGGGGGGCGGTATGTGCCGCATAAACTGGACCCTAGTGGACTGAAACCCCAATAGCATCAGGCCTTTGGGCCTCTGCTCACTATGTGCGAGGGCGACCTGGGACTTCTCGCCTGACCATCACCCAGGGTTGTGTGGCGCTCGTCACTCGTCGTGCGTTCCCGTCGAGGGTAGGCCGGGGCCGTCGCGGGGTGGCGACGGCCCCGGCCCCTCACCGCCGGACGGAGGCGGTGAAGGATCGGATCATCGGCCCGTCGCCGTGGCCGGTGTCGCGACGGTGTCCGGGCGCAGGCGCGGCATGACCGCCTCACCGAAGGCCGCCAGGTCCGCGTGGTAGTCCGGGAAGATCAGCATCAGCCCGTCCAGCTCGGCGAACCCGACGATCTCCTGGATCCGCTCCGTCACCGTGTCCGGCGAGCCGACGACGAACGGCGTCTGGAACGCCTCGTCCTCCGGCTTCTCGGCGGTCAGGGAGAGCGCCTTGTCGGCGGGCAGACCCCACGAGCGCTTCATGTTGACGATCGCGTCGATGTCCGCGCCGCGTCCGTACTCCAGACGGCGTGCCTCGGCGGCCGCGTCGGTCTCGTCCATGACGACGGTCAGCATCGAGTAGGTCCTGATCCGCCGCCCCAGCTTCTCCGCCCGCTCCCGGACGTCGCGGCTGGCGTCGCGCAGACCCTCCAGGGTCGACGCGGTCAGGAAGGACCCGTCGCAGTGCCGGGCCTGGAAGTTCAGCCCGGTCTCGGAGCGGCCCGCGCTGATCAGCGTCGGAAGCGGGTCGGGGTGCGGACGCGACCGGCAGTCCTCCAGACGGTGGAAATCACCGTCGAAGGTCACCGAGTCCTCGGTCCACAGCCGTTTGACCAGCGTGGTCCACTCCTCGGTGAACCGGTACCGGTCGGCGTGCGACAGTTCCTCACGCCACAGGCCCATCTGCGCGAACTCGTCCACGTAGGACCCGACCACGATGTTCAGCCCGGCCCTGCCGCCGCTGATCTCCTGGAGGGTGGTGAACATCTTCGCGGTCAGGGCGGGGTGGAACAGGTTCGTGTGGACCGTGGACCACACCTTCACCCGCTCCGTCGCCTCCGCGAGCCCCGACATCATGGTCATGGACTCCAGGGTGCGCCCCCAGTGGTCCGTGGCGCCGTCGTAACCGCGCCACTTGCCCATCGACATGATGAAGTCGAAGCCGTGCTCCTCGGCCAGGACGGCGGCGCGCCGGTTGTACTCGTAGCTCGCCTGGGGGTGCGGGGCGGTCTCGGAGATGATCCATCCGCCGTTGCCGATCGGCAGGAAGAGACCGTACTCCGTGGGCGCTGACGCGCCTGCTTCAGACATTCCTTCAGACTCCTTGGTCACTTCCGTGCTCTCACTGGCCCTCGGCGGGCCAGGTCACCTCTCCGTTGGTGTGGACGCCCTCGAGGTAGCTGGGGTCGAACAGGGGCTCCAGGTTCGGCAGCTCGTCGAGCTGGCCGGCGTCCACGAGCGTCTGGCCCTCGGCCTCGGTGGAGTCCAGGTCGATGAAGCCGACCGGGGACCCGTCCCTGGTGGTACCGGACGCCAGGGAACTCTCGGACTGCCAGACGTTCAGGTTGTGGTCGACGTCGTACTCGGTCCCGTCCAGCTCGGCGGCGAACTCGACGCACTCCCTGGCGTTGTCCTCCTGCGAGCAGTGGTCGAAGGCCCGCGACAGTGCCCGCAGGAAGTCCTCGACGACGGTCGGGTTCTCCTCGGCGAACTCGGGGCTGGTCGCCATGACGCCGAACGAGCCGACCACGCCGTAGTTCTCCGGCAGCCACTCCCGGTACTCCTCGCCCATGCCCTCCAGGAGGAAGGGCTCGTTGGAGCGGAAGCCGGTGAGCGCCTGCACCTGGTCGCGCGGCAGGACACTGGGGTCGTAGCCGACCTCCACCTGCTCGATCTCGTCCAGGTCCACCCCGTCGGCGACCAGCATGGCCTCCAGGGGGGCGGGCAGCATGCCCTTGTGGCCGAGGGTGCTGCCCTCCAGGTCGCCGAGCTCCTCGACGTCCGGGCCGGTCATCAGCGTCGCGATCGGCACGTGGCCGTAGGTGGCGATACCGAGGACGCCGATGTCGTTCGTGTTGGCCTGGAGGATCTCGGCCTCGTTGCCCAGCGAGGTGAACTGGGCGGTGCCCCCGGCGACGAACTGGGCGTTGCCGACCGTGTCACCGGTACCGGGCTGGATCTCGACGTCGAGGCAGACCGAGTCGAAGTAGCCCAGGGCGTCGGCGGCGATGGCCTCCAGGATGCTCACCGAGGCCTGGTACTGGTAACCGGTGACGTAGGTGATCGTGCCCGCGTCCTGGTTGGTCGCGCACCGCTCGTCGTCGATGATGCTCGCGGCCCGGGGTGCCGCGTCGTCCTCCTGCCCCCCGCACGCCGAGACCAGCAGGACGGCCGATGCCGCCAGTGCCGAGGCCGCTGCGCGTAGGTACCGGGGCCGGGGTGGGGCGAAGGGGGTGGACATGCGGACAGCTCCGATCATGAGGGATTTCTCTGTTGCGACTCGTGCCAGAACAGGAGTCGCCGTTCGAGGAGGGTGGTCAAAGCGAGCATGAGCACGCCCATCGTCGCCAGGCACGCCACGGCCGCGTACACGTGCGGCAGCTGGGCGTTGGCGGCCGCGTTGCGGATCATCGTGCCGAGCCCGCTGGAGGACCCGGCCGCGACGAACTCCGCGACCACGGCGCCGACGATGGACAGGGGCAGGACCACGCGCAGCGCGGCCAGGGCGTAGGGGAG
>NZ_JBVMUY010000033.1:0-151531 GCF_055632325.1 Nocardiopsis sp. KDC1DS13DA1 | reverse complement strand
GCGGCGTGTTCACCAAGCTCATCGAGCGCAACACGACCATCCCGACCAAGCGCTCCGAGATCTTCACAACCACCGAGGACGGCCAGGAACGTGTCCGTATACATGTTCTCGAGGGCGAACGGGAGCTCGCCCCCGACAACAGAGAGCTGGGCGTCTTCGACCTGACCGGTCTGCCCCCGGCCCCGCGCGGCGTCCCGCAGATCGAGGTCGCCTTCGACATCGACGCCAACGGCATCGTCAGCGTCACCGCGAAGGACCTGGGCACCGACCGCGGCCGGTCTTTCACCGTCGGGAGGACTCCGTCGGACACCGTCGAAGAGGAGGAGTGGGCGGGGTACGGCATGGAAGTTGTGGGCGGCGACGAGGACGCGCAAGAGGCCCACAATCGACCAGGGGACCTTTGATCTGATGGCGAACACGTACCGGGCACAAGGAAACCCCAGGCCAGATGGGGTGAGCCCGCCGATGGGCCTGGGGCGTGCAGGGCCGTATGGCTCCTGGTGTGCTCCTCGGTCCGGCTACGACACCGGCGCCTTCACCGGAACCGGCCCGCCGCGCAGCAGCGACGCGGTCGCCTCGGCCGCCGCCTTCGCCACATCGCGGAACACCGTCTGGTACGTGTCCTGGATGAAGTGGACGGTCGCGTGCCCGACTTCCCTGGAGACCACTTTCACGTCCGACCCCGCCGCCAGCGCGAGGGAGGCGGCGCCGTGGCGGAGCCCGTGCAGCGTGATCGGCGGCAAACCGGCCGCGCGGGAGATGCGTAGGAACCAGTCACTGACCTGCGCCGGATGCCACCCCGCCCCGTCCTGGCGGGTGAACGCCAGGCCCGTGTCCTCCCAGTCCTGACCCGCTTTGAGGCGCTCCTCGTTCTGGAACCTCTTCCACGCCCGCAACACCTTCACGGTGTCGTTGTCCAGGGTGATGGTGCGCTGCCCGGCCGCGCTCTTCGGCGTGCTCGTCACCGTCTCCCAAGCGAGCTGGACCACCTGGACACGGATGTCGATCTGCCCGTCCGTCAACCGGGTGTTCAACCACGGCAACCCGACCGCCTCACCTCGGCGCAGGCCCTTGGCCGCGATGAGGTGGAACATCGCATACAGCCACCGGTACCTCCTCGCATGAGCCAGGAAGGCACGGGTCTGTTCCGGAGTCCACACCATCACCTCCCCCGGCACCGCCCCGTCCAACTTCCACTGGCGCACCCGGTCGGGGGTCCACACCATCGGCTTGACCCTCGGGCACGACGGCAGGCGCACGTGCGAGGCGATATTCACACTGACGGGCAGGTCCGGGCGGCGCACCGCGTCCGACAGGGCGCTACGCAACGTCGCCCTGATCCGGTGTTTCGTGGACAGCGAGATCACCCGCTGCCCGCGCACCGACGCCTTCACCCTGGCATCGTCGGACTCTCGGCACTCCAGGATGTGGATGTTGGCCTTCTCTATCGAAGCGAACATCGCCTCGACCTGGCGGGCCTGAAGCTTGTCCAACCGCAGCCGGCCCAGGTGCGGCACGAGGCGCCCAAGGACGGAATCGCCCGTGGCCAGGCGGACCTCGGGATCGGGATAGCGATATCCGACGAACCGGATAAACGAAAGTCACACGCGGATCCGACGGGTACTGAGTGAGCATTGACCTGACGCATGCGGCGGTGATCTCCAGCCGCCTTCCGTGGTCCGGGCGTGCGCCCGACAGCAGAGGCGAACTTCAGCAAACAAGTCAAGGCCTATCTTCAGGAGGACTTTGACCGTATGGTGTGGCTCGAATCGAAGGAGCCCCTTTGCCGGAAATGAATTATCTCACCATGCGCGCTGTTGAATCGGAGCAGGATTATGTGTCCTCCTTGTATGAGTTGCTCAACGAACGGCTTTCCGAGGCGCGAGCGCACCGGGCGAGTGCGCTGAAGGCCCCGGTGGGCGGTGCCGGTGAGGCGTACGAGAGGGCGATCACCGTCGAACGCCTGGCCAAGGAGATCGGTCGGCTGGAGGGCGCCGAGAAGGGGCTGGTCTTCGGGCGCATCGACCGGACGGACGGTACGGCCCTGCGCATCGGACGGATCGGACTGCGCACGGAGGAGGATGACCTGCCTCTGCTCGTGGACTGGCGCGCGAACGCGGCACGGCCCTTCTACGAGGCGACACCGGTCCACCCGATGGGCCTGCGGCGGCGGCGGCACCTGCGCACCGAGGAGCGCAGAGTCGTCTCGGTGAGCGACGAACTGCTGGACGGGAGCGCCCCGACCGACGAGGACGTCGTGGGGGACGGCCCGCTGACCGAGGCCCTGTCGGCACGGCGTACGGGCAGGATGCACGCGGCCGTCGCGACGCTGCAGGCCGAGCAGGACGAGATCGTCCGCTCCGCTCACCGCGGGGTGACCGTGGTGCAGGGCGGGCCTGGCACCGGCAAGACGGTGGTCGCCCTGCACCGGGCGGCCTATGTCCTGTACGCGTTTCCGCGCGCCGCTGAGGAAGGTGTCCTGGTGGTGGGCCCAAACGCCCGGTTCCTCGACTATATCTCGCGGGTTCTTCCCTCGCTCGGAGAGAACGACGTCGTTCTGGCGACCTGCCGGGAACTGGCCGGTGTGTCCGCGGACACGGTGGCCCCGTTCGATACAGCGTGTCTGAAGGGCGGATCCGACCTCGCAGACGCCCTGGCCGGCCTGCTGCGCGCCTATCAGGCCCCCGCCGGTGACTTCACCGTGCGGATAGGACAGGAGACGGTCCGCCTCTCCTGCGGAGAGGTCGCCACGGCGCGCGACGCCGCCGTGGCAGCCGTACCGGGGCACAACCCCGCGCGCCAGGTGTTCAAAGAGCTCCTGGTCGACGCCGTCACCGACGCGGTGCAACGGGACATGGGCGACCTCCTGGAGCAGATCGACGCCGATACCGAGAGGATGACGGGCATCGACCTCGACCGGTTCACGGGAGCGGCCCGGCGCCGTGCCGAAGGTACGGCCGACCCGGGGCCGGTCCACGAGCTGGACCTGGACGCCGTCCGAGCCGACCTCCTCGACGACGTCGGCCTCGACCGAGCAGTCGAGGAATTGTGGCCGCGGCTGGTGCCTGGTGACCTCGTGCGGGCACTCCTGACGAACGCCGACGCTCTCGCTGAGCACCTGCCGCACCTGACCGCGCAGGAGCGGTCCCTTCTGCTGTGCGGCCCCGAGGACGCGTGGACCGACGCCGACGCACCGTTGCTGGACGAGGCGGCAAGCCTGCTCGGCGGCCCGCCCGAGCGGACGTACGGGCACGTCGTCGTCGACGAGGCGCAGGAACTGACCGCCATGCAGTGGCGGATGATCGTCCGCCGCTGCCCGGTAAGGGCGATGACACTGGTGGGCGACTTCGCCCAGGCGGGCCCGGTCGCGACGGCACGCGACTGGAAGGAAGCACTGAACCCTCACGTCGGACCGTGGTTCGAGCTGCGCAACCTGACCGTCAGCTACCGCACCACGCAGGAGATCCTGGAGAGCACCCGGGACCTGCTCACGCGGATCGCTCCGGAGCAGGAGCCCGCGCGGTCACTGCGCAGCGGTGAGAGCCCCCTCACCGTGACCACGTCTCCGGACGAGTTGGTGACCGCCGTCGTTCAGGAACTCCGCGAGCAGAGCGCCGCGCACCCGGGTGAGCTTCTGGGGGTGGTCTGCGCGGACACCAGGATGGACGAGCTGGCGGCCCAGGGCATCGCTCACCACGCACGCGTCGTGCCTGCGTCCGAAGCACGCGGCCTGGAATTCGACAGGGTCGTCGTCGTGGATCCGGAGGAGATCGTCTCGGCCCGCCCCGGTGGGGAGAGGGACTTGTACGTAGCCCTGACCCGGGCCACCAAGCGCCTCTGCACGATCACCGTCCAGCCCGTCTGACGGCGCGGCGCCCGCAGCGGCGGCGTGGGCGCACTCCGGGCGCCGGGGTTCCCATGCTCCGCCGGGGAACACCCGAGTGCCGGGACCGAACGGGTCACGGGGGCGCCGCCTTACCCAGCAGCTCACTGGTCCGGCGGTGGATCGCCAGCTCGGTGATGCGCTTGTTCGCCGCGGCCGGCTCGGTCTTCTCGGTGCTGGTCAGGCCAGGCGCCAGGCCTTGGTCGATACGGTCCTGGTGCCGCCTGGAGTAGGCAGTCTCGGTACTGCTGCCACGTCCGCGACGCTGCGTCAGGCCTGGACCGGGTCCAGGACCTTGCGGCGGAACTCGGCGGGGCATCCACGACGTCCCACGATGTCCTCCTTGGGGTCACGTGGCCCCAGGATCCAGAAAACCGACTCCGAAAAACGCAGGACACACCAGCCTCCAATAAACCCGAAACGAAACATCTCAAACCGGGCGGTGTGCTGCTCGCCTCCACCAATGCCAGCGTCGACAAGCGGGAACTCGACGAGTTGTGGTCCACTTCGGCCGGCCAGGTGCTGGGGATTGACCGCGGACCCCAGCGGATCAAGCTCTCCGACCACTTCCCCCTCGAATGCGCCGAGGACGCCCTGCGGGCTCACTTCGGCCATGTGGTGGTCCAGGAGCTGTCCGGTGTCATCGAGGTGACCACGGCAGAACTGGTGCTCGCCCACCTGGCGTCGTACCGCGCCTGGGCCGAGCAGGCGGGTGTCCCCTTCGACGCCGCGCTGGCCCGAGCCGCCTCCAACCTCCACCGGCACCTTGAGCAACACGGCAGCTTCACCATCAGCACCCGGCAAGGACTGATCTCGGCCCGCACCTGACCGGCCGGGAAGGGCCTGTCGGCCGACACGTTGAATACTGACCCCGTAGCGTCGTCCGAAATCTGACCCCTCCGCTGATGGTCAGGAAGGTAATCACGGCGGAGGACTGGGCGAAGATCCGCTGTTTCCACCGATCAGAGCAGACACCGATCAAGGCCATCGCGCGCCACATGGGCATCCCGGAAAACACCGTCAAGCGGGCCCTGGCCTCCCAGTACCTGCCCAAGTACCAGCGCAAGATCGTGAACGCGTTCGACCCCGACCCGGAGTCCATCCCCGCGTGCGCGGGGAGCAGAGTTCGGTTCCGAAGCCGTCGATACCGGCCATGGGTCCATCCCCGCGTGCGCGGGGAGCAGGTCCCCCCAGGAGGCGAGACGGGCAAGGAGGCGGGGTCCATCCCCGCGTGCGCGGGGAGCAGGAGGTGTACCGGTCGGCGTGCGACAGGTGCGAGGGTCCATCCCCGCGTGCGCGGGGAGCAGGCCGCCTTCACTTGGTCGTGCAGGCGTCCGTAGGGTCCATCCCCGCGTGCGCGGGGAGCAGGAGGACCTGGCCCAACTCCAGCCCGGGGACCTGGGTCCATCCCCGCGTGCGCGGGGAGCAGCGCCCTCCTCAGTCCAGGACGTAGGTGGAGCCGGGTCCATCCCCGCGTGCGCGGGGAGCAGATCGAGTCGCGGGCCTTGGTCAGCCGGTCGTAGGGTCCATCCCCGCGTGCGCGGGGAGCAGTTCATGCGACTGAGTTTCCAGAAGTTTCCGCATGGGTCCATCCCCGCGTGCGCGGGGAGCAGTCCGCGTTCTGCGAGATGATGCCACCGGGCGTGGGTCCATCCCCGCGTGCGCGGGGAGCAGGGTCGGGTTCCCGTGTTCGGTGGTCCCGCTCTGGGTCCATCCCCGCGTGCGCGGGGAGCAGACGGCGTCGATCGCGTCCTCACGGCGGCGCCGGGGTCCATCCCCGCGTGCGCGGGGAGCAGCCGGCCGCCCACCCGTCCGCACTCGCCCAGTGGGGTCCATCCCCGCGTGCGCGGGGAGCAGTCCGGCGCGGGCTCGGGCACGTCGAACGTGATGGGTCCATCCCCGCGTGCGCGGGGAGCAGTCTTCCTGAACTGGGCTTTTACCCTCTCAGGGAGCTCGAATTTGCAAGTTGTTGAAAATCAGACACAAAAGACATAAGAACCACATTCACACACAACGCCTCATGCACGACCGAAACGTCGACGCTTCGATGCCTTACTCCAACCCTTCTTCACCTGAACGGACTGGTCGCCCTTCTTCTCCCGCGGGCGCTGGATTAGCGTCATCCCCTCGTGGTCCACCGGTTCCCACTTGTGGTCGAACGTCTCGAAGGTGAAACCCTGCTCGTTGTTGGTCGAGTAGGCCAGCAGAGCCCGGCCGCTGCCCGCATACGCCTGCACCTCGCCCCACAGAACCTCCCGCACACGCGCGGACGGCCCGCCGATGAAAACTCCGGGGGAGATCTCCAACAACCAACGGGTGAGCAGACCACGCAAACCGACGGGACATGTCGTCAGAATGATGACCGTCACCAGACCACCCCGTAGTTCCTACCTCCGACCACATCCACGCCCTCGTCGGTCTGCAAGCCCACCTGGTCGGCCTCCTCGATCTCAGCCCCCGGAGGCAGCAGGAGTCGTTTGACATCGTTCACGCACCGATCGAGCAGACCCAACTCATGGATACGGTCCCGGAGTGCCCGCCGCGTACGCGCCCCCACCTCCTCGTCGCTTTCAGCGACCACGTCGAAGGCCACGGGGATGGCCACCGCCACCTTGTACAGGTCGGCGATGTCCAAAACGAACGACTGTTCGTGCCCGGAGTGCACGAACCCCAATCCGGGTGTGCATCCCAACGCCGCCACCACGGACTGGGCAATGCCGTAGAAGCACTGTGCCGCAGCGGTGATCGCCTGGTTCGGCGCGTCGCCGGAGTCGAAGTCCCCAGGGGTGAAGCGTCTGCCGTGCCAGGGCACTCCGGTCCTGGCCGACTGTTCCCGGTAGGACGCCTTGACCCGGTCCCCTTCCAGACCGAGCAGCTGTCTGCGGCTCTTGCCGTCCACGTTCTCGCCCGGGAACCGCAGCTGGTACATGCTGCGCGCCACGTCAAGCCGGGTGCGCTTGTTGGCCCACGCCGTGGCTTGTGCCTGGAGGAGAGCGGACGATCGGGTCAACGCCCGCCCTCCGGAGTAGTAGCGCACCCCGTGTTCGCCCACCCACACGGCACCCGCTCCGCTGTCGCCCAACAGGGCCATCGCCTGGTGGGTGACACGCGTCCCCGGACCGAGGAGGAGGGTGCCGATCGTGGCCGAGGGGATGTGCCGTACGCCTTCGCCGTCCTCGGCGGTGAGGGCGTTCGACTCACGGTGTACCGTGCACCGTTCCAGGTAGATGAACGAACTCCGGTCGCTCACCCTGGTCAGCTCGCTGGGATTCAGCGCCGCGCGCTTGCCGGGAGTGCTCATGCCGGAGCCAGGGTCATCAGTCCGCATCCGTACGCCTTGGCACGACCGATGCCGGACACCAGGGCGCGGCGGAGTGCGTCGGGGTCGGTGATCCTCAGGCGCCCGTCGAAGGTCGCCCTGGTCAACGACACTCGGTTCGGCTTTCCGTCTTGGTGTTCGACCTTGTTGAAGCGGCGTGCCCGGCTGTTGTGCACCATCAACTCGTAGGCGTCCTCGGGCCTGGCCCCGGCCTCACCTTCCCTGCGCGGTACCTCAAAGCCCAGGCGCTCCTGCCGTTCCAGGAGCCACCCCATCTGGTGGCGGGGGGTGACGTGTGCGGTGCGTTTGGTCGGCTGCCCGTCCTTGACCCGCACGGAGTGGACGGGGTTGGCGGTGAGCCGAAACGCCCACGTCTGCCCCTCAGCCAGCCGATCCAGCAGCGGCGTGTACTCCCTGGTCTGCCAGGTTCCGGTCGTGGGCCACCCCGCCTCCTCCACCAGGTGTGTCAGGTCAGGCTCGGCCGGACTGACCATGTACAGGTACACCTCCGCCTTGGCCACATGGTCGACCCGCCAGAGCACGCGCGCGCCGCTGGGGTTGCTCGGCACCTCGTCCGCGAACGCCGCCATCACGGCCGCGTGGGTGACCTGAGGCGAGGACAGAACCTTCCGCGCACCGGAACGCGCGGTATTGAATCGGAATCGGGTCAGGTACATCAGACCTCCAAAGCTGCGAGGGGGTCGTGGCGCGGAGGTTGCACGCGCTGCCGGCCGCCGACCCTCACCGGAGGTCTGGCCGAGACGCCGCGCATCCGGTAGCGGCGGTGGCGGGGGTCGAAGCTCTCCGGGAGGTCCCGCAGGAGTTCGTCGGCCTGCTCCGACTCGCCCGTTTCGACGAACACGGGAAGTTCCGTTCCTCGTTGCCTCCACTCCTGGCGGTACCACTCGGAGGCTTGCCAGGGGATCACCCCCGGGTCCCGCAGGGCGTCGTCCAGCGCACCCGGGTGGACGCCCAGGTCGATCGGGCGGGAGGGCGGACACGAGCGGCGACCCAGGTAGGGCAGGAAGTGGGGGAAGCGCACGGCCTGGTCCAGGTCGGCCAGGAAGTCCGCGTCGTCGCTTTCCAGCCCCGCCACGAACACGGCATCGGCCACGTAGAACCGCTCCGACACGGGCATCGCTTCGCCGGTGACCGGATGTCGCGCGGTCTGGTAGTCACGCACCCGCACCCCGGGCTGGTCGACACGCACCCCGAACCGAAGTTCCGCCAGGTCGGAGGGGTCGGCGGTGCGCGGCCTGCCAAGTGCGGCGGCGAGGAGGCCGATGACGCCGCTCTTGGTCGGGGTGTTCTCCGTGGTGCGTCGGGCGAAGCGCGCCGAAGCCCCCCACGCCTGGAGCGGCCCCGCCAGACGCAGTGCGAGCACGCTCATGTGTTACGGCCCAGCCGTGTGGACACGGCGGTGCCCACCTCGGCCACCAGTTCCTTGAGCGAGGTGGCCTGTGTACCGGTTTCGGCCAGGGGCACGGTGCGCTCCCCCACCCGAGCGACCCAGGTCGGTGACGCCGCCGCCCCGTAGACGCGTTCGACCTCGCTGGCGTAGTCGGCCAACGCCTGGCACGCGTCCTTGACGAACCCTTCTCCGGCGTCGTTGACCATGGGCTTTTCGAAGGCTCCGACGAAGCTGACCGGCCGCGCATCGCGCAACTTGACCACCACGGCATCAGGCAGGGTGTGGTTGCCGAAGGTGTTGACCTTTCCGCTGGGCATGGAGGTGACGAACCCGGTGACGAACGCCTCGACGGCACGCCGCACGGGCTCGGTGTCCTCGGTGCCCTCCCGGATCCCCTGCCCCAGGTTCCTGGCGAGCTGGTCGACGTCCACCGCCGCGTACCGGTACAGGGTCGCGGAGTTGAAGTCCACGGTGCCGATCATCCCGGCACCGGTCTCCTCCTCAGGGTTCTCGTCGTCGACGGCCGTGTAGTAGTCGGATTCGGTGTCGACCTCGTGGACGCTGATGGCGTGTGCCACCTGGGTGGCGGCGTCCACGTTGATGTCGGCGCCGTCCGCGACCATCCGACCGAACAGCGCGATGTCCACCGAATGCCCGGTGTCGGCGATGCTCCTGGCCCTGACCCTGACCTCTTTGTCCTTGAGGAACGTCTTGATGTCGTCCTTGCCCTCCACGGCCAGGGCCGCCAGGCCGTCGCGCTGTTGGGCGCTGAGGAACATCAGGTAGCCGGATTCGGGTGCGGGGGCGGGCCTGCCCTCCTTCTTGGCCGCCTTCACCTTGCGTTCGACGGGTTCGACCTTGGTGCCGGTGGCGGCGTGGATGGTCTGGGCGGCCAGGTCCCAGGCCGTGGCCGTCTCGATACCGGGGTCCAGTTCGACGATCCGCTTGGCGACGAACTCGGCGACGCGCTTGGTCCGGGTACCGAGCTCCTGGGGGTCCAGCAGGTTCTGGAAGCTCTCGCGGGTGGCGCGTTTCCATGCCTGGCTGGAGACCCGTGCCCGTCGCACCCCTCCGTACACGGCGGTCTTGGGGCTTCCGGTGTCATCCCTGTTGAGGTTGCTCGGTGGGACGGTCTGGAGGACGTGCAGGTCGATGATGGTTCGGCTCACTGGTTTTCCTTCTCAGGAGTGGTGGTCGCGTCGTCGGAGGCGGCCTCGGCGGCACTGTCGTTGTTCTTGGTGGGCCGGTAGGAAACGAATCCGTGTCCCCACTCGTCCCGGACCTGTTTGATCCCGCCGGGTTCCTGGGCTTTGAAGAGCTGGTCGGCGAGCAGTCCGTAGTCGAGCGGGATCCGTTCCTGGCGCAGGCGGGCGACGATCTGGCGGAGCTCGCCCACCCGGGTGGGAAGGGCACTCGCCTGCGCCGCCTTTTTCAACCGGTTGTGCAGGGCGGGGTCGATCCTGCCGTCGGGCATGCAGGCGCGCACAGCCCAGCCCAGGCCGTGGTGAGGCAGGCGTCCGCGGCCGCCGTCGAGGTACCTGACCCGGCGATGCATCCGGTTGTCGTGACGACCCGTTCTCTCCGGCCTGTCGGTGTCCGGGTGGTCTTTCCCGGAGGGATCCTGACCGTCGTCCCCGTTCGAGGCGCCGCGGAGGGACTGCTGGTGGAGGGCGAACAGGGTGACGGCGGCGTGCACCGCCTCCTCCGCCCAGTCCTGCTGCCTGCGGTTCCAGCCCAGGAGGGTGTACTCGTGTGCGTCGACGGTGAGTCCCCACAGTTGCGGACATTCTCCGAAGGTCTTGCCCGCACCGCCGCGCAGTTGCGCCAGGGCGGCGACCGCATCTGGCCGATCGGTCAAGTATCCCCTCAGGAGGTCCTCGACGCGGTCGCTGACCGCGTTTCCGACAGGGCCGAGGTCACTGCGCCCCTTGTTCTCGGCTTCCGGCTGTTGGGCCTCTGCGGCCCGTTCGGTTCGTTCGGTCTGGCCTGTCTGTGTCATATGTCCATACCCGGTGTCAGTTCGTGGGAGCAGGGGCGGTGTAGGGCAGCAACCGGGTCAGTTCCCGCTGGAAACGGCTCCTGGCCTGCGGAGTGCTCAGCCACATGTCTCCGGCCTTCGTCTCGATCACGCGCCCTTCCCAGGCCGAGGGACCGGCGGTGTCGGCGAGTTCGTCGCCGATCCGGCGGATCTGGTCCCGAAGTGTGCGCTGCCATTGCGCTCGGGCCTGGTCAGGGTCGGTGGCGCTGTCGAGTGAGCCCACCCAGCGCCGGTAGTGGCCGTCGAGTTGCCCGTAACCACGGTCGCGTGCGGAGTCGCGCCGCGGCCCCGGTTCCGTTCCGGCGGCCCTGGCGAGGTCGTGGGCGAGGGTGCCGAGGATCTCCACGGCCCGGTAGGCGTCGTCCACGGCGTTGATCGCCTGTTGGCGCAGCCCTGAGCGGTGATCGTCCAGGAGGGCGACGGCCATGTTCAGGTCGTCGTCGACGACCTCGTCGATGACGGACTGCTGGGTGCCGTACCGCGCGCCGATCAGCCGGGCTCGCACTCTTTTGTCCTTCTCCTCCAGGAACCCTTCGGTCGCCAGCCACGCCACCCAGTCCAGTACGCGCGGTCGAACGAAGTCGTCGGCCCTGCCCTGGACGCGGTCGGTGATGAGGGAGGCCAGGCCGCGCCAGGCACTGCGCGTCGGATCGTGCTCGCGCGGCATGTACACCAGAGGCACCTTGTGCTTCTTCTCCTGGGCCTGGCTGCGTCGCCACCCGGTCATGGGTTCCTGCCGGTGACGGTGCTCGTGGGGGGTGAGGGGGTCACCGTAGGCGAGCAGGACCCCGTACACCCCCTCGGCATCGAAGTGCAGGCGCACACGACGGCTCTGCCAGGTGTACAGGTCGCGGACGCCGTGGGGCCGGTAGGCGGCCTCGACGGGTGTGAGCGGGCCGGGGCCGACCGGTTCGTGACGCCAGGCCGGAGCGTCGGCGTCGTCGGCGCGGATGTGGTCGTACTCGGCGGCCACGAGGTTGAGCAGGAGTGACTCGCGCAGGTTGGCGGCCTGCACCATGACCCCGCCGAGGTTCCCTGCCCAGGCGACCCCCTGCGGGTAGCCCTTGCCGCCCTTGACCCGGGCGTCACCGACCGCCCCGGACTTGATGCCGGAGGTGTCGAAGGCCTGGGCGTGGACGAGCCAGCGGGCCGCCTCGGCGAAGTCGAGCCGCTGGGCTCCGTGGGCCCGCATGGTGAAGAAGCGGTTCCCGTTGGGCACGTCGGCGACGAGACGGTCGAGGGAGGAGTACTCGTTCTTGCTCGTGTGGAGCCCCGCGACCTGGAAGAACGGTGTCTGCGGGTGGAGGAGGTCGAAGCGTTCGCGGTGGCGGTCGAGGTAGTCGTCGACACGCTCGCACGGAAGGGTGTCCGCCTCCCAGAGTTCGTACCAGTCCTCCGCGCTTTCGGGGCCGTCCACGGCGTCGTGGAGAATCGCGAGAAGAAGCCGAACGAGCGCGAACTCCTGGGTGGGTAGGTCGCCGACCAGACGGACCAGGTGGGGCGCCTGGTGGAACACTTGGCGGAGGGAGAGTTCGTCCTCGGTCCCGTTGGGGCGCAGAACCCGGATCCACGGCCGTGCTGTCAGGTCGAACGCCGGTTGCTGGCCCGGGGGTGAGCTCTCGGTCAGGGGATCATTCGACACGGCTTACCTTCAACCCGTCTTCTTCGCTGTAGTGGAGTTCGAACCCTGCCAACTCCCGACGACATTTCTCGTCGAGGACCAGGAGGAGTTCACCTGCGAGCCAGTGGGATTCCTTGACCTGCCACGCAGGAAAAAAATCTGATTCGAGTTCTTCAATGGCTTTTATGGCAGTTTGTTCGAAAGTGAATTCGAACGGCAGTCGCAATCCACAGGCCGCCACCGTGCGAGCCAGGCCGACGGGTGGGACCGCCTCGGTGGGCAGTTCCCGGCCGCCCCGACCGTTGGGCAGCCAGGGAACGGTGCAGATGGCCCCGTCCGCGCGCCGCTGTACGACCAGGACCTCGATCGTGTCGGAGGTGTCGCGGACCTGTTGCCGACCGGCGCGGGTGTCATCGGCGTCCCCCGCACCGGCGGCCACCCATCCCACCAGCGACCGACCGTCCCTGCCCACGTCACCGAGCAGGAATCCCTCGGCCTTGTGGAACTGTTCGGCGATGGCGATGTCGAAGGTCTCCCTCGCCTGGCCGATCGCGACCCGCCAGGTGTTCGGTCCGAGTGGAGCGTCCCCGTACACCGCCTGTACAAGCGGGCTGATGTCCTCGGGAAGGCACACGGCCGAGGCCGTAACGTCGCCCGTGTCGGCGGCGGCGAAACGGGTCTCCAACGCGGCCGCCGTGCGCAGCAGTAGGTACGTGCCATAGATCTTCGTGCCGCTGACGGGGGTGGGAACCACGGTGGCCCGGTCCACCCCGGTGACGAGACAGCGGGCCGCGCGCAGACGCGGCGGGCGGTCGCACTGTTCGGCTCCCCGCTCGTGCCGGTGGAGACGGCCCATGCGCTGGAGCATGAGGTCGATGGGGGCGAGGTCGGTGACGAGGAGGTCGAAGTCGATGTCCAGGGACTGCTCAGCGACCTGGCTGGCGACGACCACGTGCGGCCCCCTCGGCCGCTGGCCATCCAGCTCTGTGACCTTGTCCGGGTTGCCGAAGTTCCGCAGCAGGTCCTCGTCGTTGGCCAATCGGTCCAGGTCCAGGAAACGCGCGTGCGCGACGGTGACGTTGTCGTGGCCGAAGCGCTCACGGAGTTTCTCGGCAGTGGCGTGGACCCTGGCGACGGTGTTGCGGATGACCAGGGCGTTCCCGCCGTCCGCGAGTTCGCTACCCAGACGCTCAGCGAGAACATCGACGTCGTCGTCCAGGCGTTCCAGGCGCACCTGGGTCGACCGTCCCGAAGCGGCTGGACGGTACAGGGTCGGCGACACGCCCCTCTGCACCGCGGTGATGAGGGGGTAGCTCTCCTCCTGTTCCAAAGGCGCGAACTCTGACGCGTCCGGCCGCACTCCTGCGTAGGCCGCCGCCAGGGCCCGGCGTCGGCTCGCGGGAAGCGTCGCGGACAGAACCACCACGGGAACCCCGTAGGCGCCCAACCACGACAGGGCCCGGTCCAGGTAGCGGCTCATGTAGGTGTCGTAGGCGTGGGCCTCGTCGACCACCACGACCTTGCCCGCGACAGCCAGGTGTCGCAGCGCCAGGTGGCGGGTCTTGAGACCGACGAACAGCAGCTGGTCGATGGTGCCCGCGACGAAGGAGGCGAGCATCCCCTTCTTGCGGCCCCGAAGCCAGTGGTGGGCGACCAGTTCGGCGGAGGTGCGCACCTGGTCGGAGCGGTGGTTCCAGTGGTCGTCGTCACCGTCCGGATCGATGTTGGCGCTCTGGCCGCCAGACCACATCAGACGGGTGAAGCGCTCGTTGAGCGCGGCCTTGGAGTGAGCGAGGTTCACCGAGTAACGCGTGTGCTCGTCCGGGGCGGGTATCCGGTCCAACCACGAGGTCAGTCGGGGGAACATGGCGTTGCCGGTGGCCATGGTGGGCAGTGCGAAGAAGCAGCCGCCCGCGCCGGTGTGGGCGCCGAGGATCTCGGCGGCGACCAGGGCGGCCTCGGTCTTACCCTCGCCCATGGGGGCCTCCACCATGAGCAGGCCCGCGCCACCGAGGTCGCGTGCCGCCGTCACAGCGGCCTCCTGTACAGGGCGGACCTTCGCCCCGCCGGGGAGATCGAAACGAGCCTTGAACAGGGCATCCACACTCAGGTCAGGGTCCTGGGGCCGCCACGGCGCGGGTAGGTCGAGAAGTCGCCAGGCTTCCTCGACACGTTCGGGATCGTGTTCCCTCGGGCCGGGGAACAAGGGGAAGAGATCGGCGTTGGAGGCGATCCAGTCGGCGACGATGGTCAGAGCGGTGAGCAGCACCTGGGTGGTCTGTGGGAGCTTGACGCCTGACCACTCCGCCAGGTGCGCCCGTGCTCCGGTGACGGCCGCCGCGTGCTGGAGGAGTTCGTGCTGAACGGCTTTCCAACCCGGTTCGCCACCACGGGTCCGCAGCATCTGGGGGTGGCCGCGGAGGGTCTGGATGTCTCCCGCTTCGGGTGGGACCCCGTGGTGGCCACCGGCCACGATGGTGAACGGCAGGGTGGCGCGCTTGGTCCAGCCGTGCTGTTCCATGAGCCACTCCTGCATCAGGAGTTGCCCGGCGAGCCCGTGGGGGGCGAGTTTGCGGTCCTGCCTGATCTGCTTCTCCAGCGGGACGTCGAGGCCGTGACGCCGCATCCGGTCGGCGAGATCCTCGACCTGGCAGGCAAACGCGGGAGTGGCCTTTCCGATGTCGTGGGTGCAGGCGAGGAACACCGTGAGGGTTCGGGCGCTGTCGACCCCGCCCCGCAGGGCGTCGGCAATATGACGGCGCACCTGGTCGGGGAGCCAGTGGTCCCAAAGTCGACCCGCGACGGCGGCGCTGTCGGCCATGTGCCGCCACAGTGGCAACCAGCCATCAGTACGCCGGTCGTGTTTGGCCCACACCGAGCGGGCCGCGAGGGACAAGCCACCTGGCCAGGGTTGTGGAGAGGAGCGTTCGATCACGCGGACATCCAATCGAAGCACCCGGGACTGGGTGTCGAAAACCATCCACATGGCCGCATCCGGCCACCCTTCTGAAGAAGGCCCGTCTCCCCAAGCACCTCTGTCTGGGAAGACGGACCCCATCCCCGCGTGCGCGGGGAGCAGGGGTAGCGCTTGTACGCGGCGTAGAGGGGGTTGGGTCCATCCCCGCGTGCGCGGGGAGCAGGCCAAGCGTGGGGGCCTGTACTCGGCGGCGGCGGGCCCATCCCCGCGTGCGCGGGGAGCAGGCGGGCGAGAGCGAGCGGTCCGACGCGTGCCCGGGTCCATCCCCGCGTGCGCGGGGAGCAGCGGTTCCGTGGGGTCGAAGATTGTGGCACACCGGGTCCATCCCCGCGTGCGCGGGGAGCAGTCCACGGGGCCGATGTAGAACTCGATGACCTCGGGTCCATCCCCGCGTGCGCGGGGAGCAGAGCCTCAGCGGCGGGCTCGCGCTCCGGAAACCAGGTCCATCCCCGCGTGCGCGGGGAGCAGGGTCACGCTGCGCACCCAGACCCGGTTGCGCCGGGTCCATCCCCGCGTGCGCGGGGAGCAGCATGACGGACTCAGAGACCACAGGCGGGCCTCGGGTCCATCCCCGCGTGCGCGGGGAGCAGTCCGACATGGTCGGCGGGTCGGGCAGGACCTCGGGTCCATCCCCGCGTGCGCGGGGAGCAGAAGCTGTACCCGATGTCGGCCCACCCGTTGCCGGGTCCATCCCCGCGTGCGCGGGGAGCAGGACCGCCGCCAGGACGTGAAGCTCTGGCAGGAGGGTCCATCCCCGCGTGCGCGGGGAGCAGGCGACCATCCGTGACACCGGCACCGAGCCGTTGGGTCCATCCCCGCGTGCGCGGGGAGCAGGTCGAGACCGTGACCGGACCCATCGAGAAGCGGGGTCCATCCCCGCGTGCGCGGGGAGCAGTCGGCGCTCACCCTGGACACGTCCTCGCGCATGGGTCCATCCCCGCGTGCGCGGGGAGCAGTCGAACTGGCGGACCAGGTTGTAGGTGCGCCGGGGTCCATCCCCGCGTGCGCGGGGAGCAGCGGCATCCCGCCGGAGCGGGTCCGCGTCGTGAGGGTCCATCCCCGCGTGCGCGGGGAGCAGGTATAGTCGATAAGTGATATAGGCGCTATCCTGGGTCCATCCCCGCGTGCGCGGGGAGCAGACTTCCTGACCTGGACTTTTACTCTCTCCGGTAGCTCAAATTTGCAAGTTGTTGAAAATCAGACACAAGAAACAAAAATGAACAAATATCCACACTAAGCCCCATAAGCCACGAAATCCCGCTCATCACCATAGGGTCCGTCCACCCCGATCACCTCACATCATCCACGGAATGACAATCTCACCCCGGAGAACACCCTCGACACCCATACCAACACCGAGAACCTCACGAGGTGCCATCGGACGCCGCCAACCGGCCATGTGTGCTCCGTTCATGCTCTTCAGTTCCGTACTGGCACGACACCTGGTGGCATCACACGACCCCAGACAACACAGCGGATCGGACGAAATGACACAAAAAGGCACAAAATAACACGTGGCGACACCAGATCACCGGACTTCTCATCCGATGGCAGCGACAGGACCCCTGGGTGCCCGCAGGAACGCACCTCACGGTGGAACGCGACGCAACCGGGCAGCCATGTGCCCACGCTCCGCACATTCTCCGATTCTCGTGGATGAGGGCGATCAGCGGCCGACGATCGGCCCCCAGCGGTGAACACCGCACCGTGCGCTACCGGTGTGCCCCGCCGGGGGTGGGGCCGCGCTCCCGCGTTCCGCCGCGGTGATGCGAGCGTTGCACCCTTGGGCGCACCGCTGCCTCGGGTGGGGGTGGTGCCGGGTTTCTCGGGGTTGACGTGCACCGGTCCGCAGAGGCGTTCACGTCCGTGTCGGCGGACGGTCCGGCCGGCGGCGCCGTCCCGGGGGCGTGCGAGCGCACGGTCGAACCTCCCGCCGCGTCCCGCGCGGACTCCGTCGCCGACCTCGGCGGGCGGTGCGGATCACCTGCCCGGCCCTCCGGTCCCCGTGATCCGGCCGCGCGGGACGGGACGGGGAGCGCTCACCGGTCCGGATCCCCGAGGATGCGGGCCAGGTCCTCGGGGGCGACCGGGTCGGCTGCGCCGTCGGGCAGCAGCCCGTGCGCGCGCAGGGCGCGCCCCACCAGCGGCCCCCAGGCGGGACGCAGCCGGGCCCGGGCCAGCAGGGCGGTGTCGCCCAGCACCTCCCCGGCCGGACCCGCCGCCAGTACCGTCCGGTCCAGGACCAGTGCCCGGTCCGCCCAGCCGTGCACCAGGTCCACGTCGTGCGTGGACACCACCAGCGTGGTGCCCCGTGCCCGCAGGGCGTCCAGGGTGGACACCAGCTCCACCACCCCCTCCGGGTCCAGGCCCGCCGTGGGCTCGTCCAGGATCAGCACGTCGGGGCGCATCGCCATCGCCCCCGCCAGCACCACCCGCTTGCGCTGACCGTAGGAGAGCAGGTGGGTGGGGCGGTCGGCGAGCCCGGTGATGCCGAGCGCGGCCAACGCCCAGTCCACCCGTTCGCGGACCCGGTCGGCGGGCAGGTCGAGGTTGAGGGGACCGAACGAGACGTCCTGGCCGACGGTGGCGGAGAACAACTGGTCGTCGGGGTCCTGGAAGACCATCTGCACCCGGCGGCGCAACCGGTCGCGTCCGCGCCGACCGCGCGGCAGCGGTTCACCGTCCAGCAGCACCGATCCCCGGGTGGGGGCCAGGCTGCCCGCCAGCAGGCGCAGCAGGGTGGTCTTGCCGCCGCCGTTGGGGCCCAGCACCGCCAACAGCCCGCCGGGGTGGATCCGCACGTCCACCCCGGACACCGCGGAACCGGTGTCCTCGTAGTCGTAGTGCAGCCCCCGTCCGGCCAGGACGGGCGTGCCGTCGTGGCCCAAGGGCGCGGGATCGGCCGCCGCGGCGGCACGGGGGTCGGGCCCCGGAGGTCGGGCGCGCATGCGTGTCTCCTGGAGATCGTCGGCGGGTCCGCTGCTCACAGCAGGACCGCGTGGGCGAGGGAGAGGGCGGCCACCAGCAGCGGCGGAGCTGCGGCCGCGGCCAGTTCCACCGGCCGGACCCGCTGTTGGGCGACCTGGACGGTGAGCCGCCCCGTGTACCCGCGGCAGGCCAGCCCCTCCTGGAGCCGCCGCGCCCGGTCGAGGGAGCGGACGAGGAGCACCCCGCCCAGCGCCCCCGCCGAGCGGACCCCGACCCGCCGGGAGTGGTAGCCGAGCCGCCCCGCCTGACCGGACGCGACCCGCTGGGCGGTCTGGAGCAGCACCATCAGCATCTGGTAGGTCAGGGCGACCACCTCGACCAGGGCGGTCGGCAGCCGGGTCCGGGCCAGTCGGGCGAGCAGGTCGGCCACGGGGGTGGTCAGCACGAACAGGAGCTGGGTGCCGACCGCGGCGGACGCGCGCGCCATGACCTCGGCGGCCCGGGCCGCCCCGCCCTCGGCCCAGCCCAGCGTCTCCGGACCGCCCACCGTGACCAGGAGGGGAGCCGCACTGGTGGCGACGAACAGTAGCGGCGCGGCCGCCACGCGTGCCAGCAGTCCCGGGGGGACACGGGCGGCGAACGCCGCCGCCAGGGTGGCCGCCACCACCAGCGCGGCGCCCGGCCACGGCGGCAGCAGCAGGGCGCACCCCAGCAGCCCGCCGCAGAGGACCGCCTTGACGGCGGGGTGGTACCGCCGCCACCGGCTCCGGTAGGCGGCGGTGTCGATCGGTGTCACGGGGGGGTCAGCCGTCGGAGGCGTCGGCGCCCGGCTCCGGGGATCCGGTTCCGGTTCCGACGGCGGCGGGCCCTTCCTGGGGCCGGAGCCGGGACCGTGTGCGGGCCACTCCGAGGGCGTAGCCGACGATTCCGGCGCCGATCGCCGCCTGGAGGGCGAACAGCCCGGACTCGACCTCCCCCGAGGGCAGCTCGACCACGGGCGACAGCCACGGCTCGTACTCGGGGTTCAGTTCGTTCACCAGGCTCTCGGCCTCACCGTCGGCTCCGGCGAACGGCTCCTCCAGGTGGTCGGCGGCCCCCGTCAGCAACGGCAGCACCGCCACCACGGCCACGGCGCCCAGCAGCAGCCAGGTCACCCACGCGCGGGGCTTGTTCGGGTCGCTCATTCGGTGGTCCCCTTCTCCCGGTCCTCGGCGGTGGCGGCGGGAGCGGCCGTGCTCCGCTCCCCTGACGGGGACTCGGCCCGTGCCGCTGACGGGGGCGCGGCGGACGCGCGCAGGACCCCGAGCCGGACCAGGTCGCCGCGGCTCACCGAGGTGAGGATCCGGACCACCGCCACGGTGACCAGGCCCTCGATGACCGCGATCGGGATCTGGGTGAGGGAGAAGATCGTCGCGTACTTGACGAACGCGCCCAGGATCCCGCTCTCCGGATCCGGGTGCGCCAGGGCCAGCTGGAGACTGGTGACGGTGTAGGTGCCCAGGCTGGCCGAGAACGCCGCCGCGAACACCGACACCGAGACCGACAGTCCCTCGGACAGCCGGGCGGTGGCCGAACGCAGGAGCCGGAACGCTCCGTAGGCCACCCACGGCCCGACCACCGCGAGCGAGAAGGCGTTGGCTCCGAGGGTGGACAGCCCGCCGTGCGCGAGCAGCAGGGCCTGGAAGAGCAGGGTGACGGTGCCCAGGACCGCCATGACCGGCGGTCGGAAGAGCACCGATCCCAGGCCGACCCCCACGGGATGGGAGCTGGTCCCGGTCGCCGAGGGGATCTTCAGTGCCGAGAGGACGAAGCAGAAGGCGCCGGAGGCGCCCAGCAGCAGCTTGGCGTCGGGGTTGGCGCGGACCTCGCGGGTGAGTGAGCGGACGCCGTGGACGATGAACGGTGTCGCGGCCGCCGTCCAGGCGGCGGCGTGCAGCGGGGGCAGCAGGCCTTCGGGTATATGCATATGTGGGGGACCAATCTCCAGCACCTCGTGGGCGGTCATCAGCGCCGTGGCCGGTCTCCTGGCTGCCGGGTCACCGCCCCCGCGTCCGCCTTCCCAGGTCGGCACCGGTGAGGTGCTGACCCAGTGGCGTGTGGCCGCGCCGCCGGACGGATCCGGTCGCACGCGGGACGCGAGGGCTTCCCGTACACAGTGGCGAGGGCCGCGCCGGATTCGCACCGGACTTCCCGAACACCACGGCCCCCTGAACGTATGCCCGGACCCGGGGTTTGGCAATAAGGGCGGGGGCGCCGGACCCGCCCGGAACCACGCGCGACGGGCGCGTTCCACGGCTCCGGACCCCCGCTGAACTGGTGGTGAGTCGCCGCGCGACATCCGCCGTCGGTACTAGGCTGTGTGTCGACAGGCGACCGTCCCTCCCCGGCGCGACCGCCCTGGGGCCCCGCGCCGGCGCTGGGGTCGGCCCCGGCACTCGTTCCCTGAGAGGGGGAGCGGTTCAGGTGCGGTGGAGTGCCACCCCGGAGGACCTGGTCCGCGCGGTGCGGGCGACGGGTGTGCGCGACGAACGCGTGCTCGCCGCGTTCGCCAAAGTTCCGCGCGCCCGGTTCGTCCCGGCCGCCCAGCGGGAGCAGGCCTACCAGGACCGTCCCCTGCCCATCGGGCACGGACAGGTCACCACGCAGCCGTCCCTGTCGGCCGCGATGATCGAGGCCCTGGGGCTGACCGGGGACGAGAGTGTGCTGGAGGTCGGGACGGGCTCCGGCTTCCAGACCGCCCTGCTGGCCCGGCTGGCGGCGCGGGTGGTGAGCGTCGACCTGTGGCCCGGGATGGTCGGGCGCGTCCGGACCCGGCTCGACGGCCTGGGTGTGGCCAACGTCGCCCTGTTCGTGGGCGACGGGACGCTGGGGATGCCCGACGAGGCGCCCTTCGACGCCGTCCTGGTCTCGGCCGCCCACCCCCGGGTCCCCCCGCCGCTCGTCGACCAGCTGGCGGTGGGAGGGCGTCTGGTGCAGCCGATCGGCACCGGCGGGGACGAGGACGTGGTGCTGTTCGAGCGCACCGGCCGGGGGCTGGAGCGCCGCGCCTCGGTGATCCGTGCCCGGTTCGTCCGCCTGCACGGCGAGCACGGCTACCCGCTCCCGGAGGGGTGGGAGGACGGCTGACCCCCTCCGCCGCCGCCGGGGTGCAGGGCCCCGGACCGGTCTTCCGGAGCGGGCGGGGTACCCTCGTCGGGCCAGTGAATCTCCACCCCGTGGAACAGGGAACCCGGTGAGAGTCCGGGACTGACGCGCAGCGGTGAGGGTGACGGGCGGGCACGTTCCGGGGAGGCGCTTCCCGGGACAGCCACTGGAGCACAGCTCCGGGAAGGCGCTCCGCTCCGGCCGACCCCGAGTCCGAAGACCTGCTGGCACTGGCGGTGAAGGGCCGCCAGGTCATCCGCGGACCCCGCGCATGGGTCCCCGACCCGAAGGACACACGCATCCCCGATGGACTCCCCGTCCCCCTCCCTCCGTACCCGGCGTGACCGCTGCCCCGGCGCGCTGCGCCCCTGGCCGGCGGACGACGGTCTGCTGGTCCGGCTCCGCCTGGTCGGCGGCCGGCTTCCCGTCCGTTCGCTGTCGGCCCTGGCCGAGGCGGCCGAAGAGTACGGTGACGGCCGGATCCACGTCACCGGCCGGGCCAACGTGCAGCTGCGCGCCCTGCCCGGGTGTGACGGGCGGCTGGCCCCCGAGGCGCTCCGGGCCCTGGAGGGGACCGGCCTGCTGCCCTCGCGCACGCACGAACTGGTCCGCAACATCATGGTCTCCCCGCGCACGGGCCCCTCGGGGGCGGTGGCGGACGGCCGGGCCGACCTGCGTCCCCTCGCCGCCGCGCTGGACGCACTGCTGTGCGCCGACCCCCGCCGCGCCGCCCTTCCCGGACGCTTCCTGTTCGTCCTGGACGACGGCCGCGGCGACCTGCTGGAGCGCTCCTGCGACCTGGGGCTGGTCGCCCTCGACGGGCACGTCGCCCAACTGAGGGTCGGGGAGGGCTGGGGGCCGCTGACCCCGCTCGACGGGGCCGCCGACGTACTCGTCCGGTGGGCCGACGCGTTCCTGGCGCGGCGCGGCGACGGCCCCACCGCGGCCTGGCACGTCGCCGAGCTCCCGTCGCCGCTGACCGACCCGGTCACGCCGGACCCCCGGCTGCCGGACCCCGCACCGCCGCTGCCGTACGGCCCGCTGGCCGGGGGCGGGCGGCACGTCCCCGTCCCCGGGGCGGGCCTGGACCGCTCCGCCGTCGCGGCACTCGCCGGGGAGGCGGCCGCCGCGAAGTCCGACGCACTCGTCGTCACGCCCTGGCGCGGCGTCCTCATCCCGGGAGGGGAACAGTGACCGCACCGAGCCGGCCGAACCGGCACTACGCCTACGTCGACGACGGACCCGCGATCTACGCCGACTCCTTCGCCGTCATCCGGCGGGAGGCCCGGCTCGACCACCTGCCCGCCAACGCCGAACGGCTCGCCGTGCGGATGATCCACGGCACCGGCCAGGTCGACCTCGCCGACGACCTGGTGGTCCACCCCGACCTGGTCCCGGCGGCGCGCTCCGCCCTCCGGGCCGGTGCGCCGATCCTGTGCGACGCGACCATGGTGGCCGCCGGCGTGACCGCGAGCCGCCTGCCGTGCGACAACGAGGTGCTGTGCCTGCTCGGCGACGAGCGCGTCCCCTCCCTCGCCCGGGAGTGGGGCACCACCCGTACCGCGGCCGCGGTGTCCCTGTGGGAGCCGCTGCTCGACGGCGCCGTGGTCGCCGTCGGCAACGCGCCCACCGCCCTGTTCCACCTGCTGGAGATGCTGGTCGACGGCGCCCCGCGCCCTGCCGCGATCGTCGGCTGCCCGGTCGGCTTCGTCGGCGCGGCCGAGTCCAAGCAGGCGCTGGCGGAGTTCGCGGACCGGCACGGCGTCGACATCCCCTACGTGACCACCCGCGGTCGCCGCGGAGGCTCCGCGATGACCTCCTCGGCCCTGAACGCACTCGCCAAGGAGGAGGAGAGGTGACCGGTCGTTTCCACGGCGTCGGGGTCGGTCCCGGGGACCCCGAGCTGATCACCCTCAAGGCGGCCAGGCTCATCGCCGGAGCCGACGTGGTCGCCTACCACGCCGGGGTCGGCAAGGAGTCCAACGCCCGCCGCATCGCCCGGGACCTGATCCCGGACACGGCGGTCGAGGAACAGCTCACCTACCCGGTGACCACCGGCGCGACCGACCACCCGGGCGGTTACGCCGGGGCGCTGGCCGACTTCTACGAGGCCTCCGCCGCGCGGTTGGCCGCCCACCTGGACGCGGGCCGCGACGTCGTCCTGCTGTCCGAGGGCGACCCGCTGTTCTACGGGTCGTTCATGTACATGCACGACCGGCTGTCCGAGCGGTACGCGACCGAGGTCGTGCCCGGGGTCCCGGCGTTCGCCGCCGCCGCGTCCGCCCCGCTGGCCCGGCAGACGGACGTGCTCACCGTGCTGCCCGGCACCCTGCCCGAACCGGAGCTGGCCCGGCGTCTGGCCGACACCGACGCGGCCGTGATCATGAAACTGGGCCGGACCTTCCCCGCCATCCGACGCGCCCTGGCGGCGGCCGGGCGGCTGGAGCACGCGGTCTACGTCGAGCGCGCCTCGATGGAGGGGGAGCGGCGGCTGCCGGTCGCGGAGGTCGACCCGGCGACGGTGCCCTACTTCTCGCTGGTCCTGGTCACGGGGGACAGCCGCAACGGCAGGCGGTCGCGCGGCGGCGGCGCGGGGACGGGCCCGGAGGCCGAGCCCACGGGACCGGCGGCCGAACTCCTGGTCGTGGGCCTGGGCCCGGGACCCGACCACTGGCTGACCGCCGAGGCGTCCGCGGCGCTGGCCGAGGTGGACCACGTCGTGGGCTACGGCCCCTACGTCGACCGGGTGCCGCAGCGCCCCGGACTCACCCGGCACTCCTCCGGCAACACCGTCGAGCTCGACCGCGCGCGTCTCGCCCTCGACCTGGCCAGGCGCGGCGAACGCGTCGCCGTGGTCTCCGGCGGGGACGCCGGTGTCTTCGGCATGGCCACCGCCGTGTTCGAGGCGGCCGAGGAACCGGGCCTGCGCGACGTGCCCGTCCGGGTGCTGCCGGGGGTCAGCGCCGTCCAGGCGGTCGCCGCCCGGGCGGGCGCGCCGATCGGCGGGGACTTCGCGGTGATGAGCCTCTCGGACCGCCTCAAGCCGTGGGAGGTGATCGAGCGGCGGCTGCGCGCCGTCGCCGAGGCCGACCTGGCGCTGGCGGTGTACAACCCGGCGTCCCGGTCCCGGACCGAGCAGGTGGCGACCGCCCGCCGGATCCTGCTGGAGCACCGCGGGCCCGACACCGTGGTCGTCGTCGGCCGGAGTGTCGGCCGGGACGGCGAGTCCCTGACCGTGACCACCCTGGGCGCCCTCGACCCGGCCGCCGTGGACATGCGCTGCCTGCTCATCGTCGGCGCGTCCGGAACACGTGTCTCCGGGGCGGGCCGCGTCTGGACCCCCAGGTGGGTGCGGCCGTGACCGTGCACTTCGTGGGGGCGGGGCCCGGAGCCGCCGACCTGCTGACCGTCCGCGCCACGCGGATGCTCGCCGGGGCCGACACGGTGCTCTACCCCGGCACGTACCTGGACCCGCAGGTCCTCGCCCACTGCGCGCCCGGCGCCGAGCTGGTCGACACCCAGGGCCTGGACCTGGACCGCATCACCGACCACCTGGTCACCGCGCACGCGGCGGGCCGGGACGTCGTGCGGCTCACCTCCGGCGACCCCTCGCTCTACTCGGCGCTGGCCGAACAGACCCGGCGGCTCGACGCGCGCGGGGTCCCCTGGGACGTCACGCCCGGGGTGCCCGCCTACGCCGCGGCCTCGGCGCTGGCGGGACGGGAGCTGACCGTGCCGCTGGTGGCCCAGTCGGTGGTGCTGACCCGGACCCGGGCCCGTTCGACCGCCATGCCGGAGACGGAGTCACTGGCCGCGTTCGCCCGAACCCGGGCCACGCTGGTGCTGCACCTGGCGATCAGGCGGGTGCGGGAGCTGATGGCCGAGATCGAGCCGTCCTACGGGGCCGACTGCCCGGTCGTGGTCGTCCACCGGGCCAGCCAGCCGGGCGAGTCGGTGCTGCGCGGCACGGTCGCCACCATCGCGGACGCGGTGGAGGAGGCCGGGTTCCGGCAGGCGGCGGTGATTCTCGTGGGGCGGGCGCTCGATCCCCGGACCGGCGGCGAGTCCTTCCTCTACGATCCGGCCCGCCCCCGGGTCAGCGACCGAGGACCAGGGACCACTGGGTGACCGTGCGGGCGGGCGTCCAGCCGGTGAACGCGCCGATGGGCGCGGCGGCCTCGACCGCGATCCGGGTCAGCTCCCCTCCGCGGCTGCGGTAGGCGTCCGCGAGCAGCCGCTCGGTCTCCAGCGTCACACCGTGCACCACGATCCGGCCGCCCGGCCGCAGCGCCCCCAGGCAGGTTTCGAGCACGCCCGGCCGGGTCGCGCCGCCGCCGACGAACACCGCGTCGGGCGCGGCGAGCCCGGCCAGGGCCTCCGGCGCCCGGCCGGTGACCACGTGCAGGCCGGGGACGCCGAGGCGGCCGGCGTTCCGGCCGATCCGCGCGGCGCGTTCGGCGTTGGCCTCCACCGCCGTGGCGGCGCAGGTGGGGTGGGCGCGCATCCACTCGACGCCGACCGACCCCGCGCCCGCGCCCACGTCCCACAGGTGCTGGCCCGGCGCGGGTGCCAGCCGGGCCAGCGCCGAGGCGCGCAGGTCCCTCTTGGTCAGCTGCCCGTCGTGCTCGAAGGCGTCGTCGGGCAGGCCCGCGAACAGGCCGTACCCGGGCGGGCCGACGAGCTCCAGGGCGAGTACGTGCAGCGCGGGCGCCGACCCGGGAGGGTGCGTCAGCCAGTCGCGCGCGGTGGTCTCCAGGCGGGACTCGGTGTCCGCGCCCAGGTCGCCCAGCACCGTCATGCGGGTGCCGCCGTACCCGGTGCCGACCAGCAGGGCGGCGACCGCGTCGGGCGTATCCGCGTCCGAGGAGAGCAGCAGGACACGGTGGCCCGGGGCCAGTTCCCGCAGCAGCAGGCGGGGGTCGCGTCCGACCAGGGTCACCACCGCGCACCGCTGGGCGGACCAGCCCATCCGGGCGCGGGCCAGGGCGACCGAGGAGACGGCCGGTTCCACCCGCACGGCGTCCGCGCCCAGCAGGTCGGTCAGCGTGCCGCCGACGCCCGAGACGAGGGGGTCTCCGGAGGCGAGCGCCACCACGGAGGCGCCCTCGAGGGAGGCGAGCAGGGACGGGAGGCCCTCCCGCAGGGGTGAGGGCCAGGTCGCACGGCGCTGCCCGGGTCGGTCGGGCAGCATCTCCAGGTGCCTGCGCCCGCCCAGGACCGCGTCCGCGGCCAGGACGAGGCGGCGCAGCCGCTCCGGCACCCCGGGCCAGCCGTCGGCGCCGACCCCGACGACGGTGATCCGGGGGGTGTCCCCCGTGCGGGCGGCGGGAGGGCGGTTGTCGTCCTTCATGCCCAGGACGCTATCGTGGCGGCGACAGGCGTGAGGTGCCCCGGCGGCCCAGCCATCGGAAACGGTGGGGACGGTCTCCGGGGAGAATCTGGGAAGCCCGGTGAGACTCCGGCACAGGCCCGCTGCGGTGAACCGAGCCCCTCGGGGGACTCGGCAAGTCCGAAGACCGGCCTCGCGCCCGCCTCTGACGTATGGCGCAACGAGCGGGAGCCTCACCATGCCATTGCGGTCTTCGCACTACCCCTTCTCCGCGATCGTCGGCTGCGACGGCGAACACCTCGACGACCTGGGCCTGTCCCTGGTCCTGACGAGCGTGTCCCCCGAGATCGGCGGTGTCCTGGTACGCGGGGAGAAGGGCACCGCCAAGTCCACCGCCGTCCGGGGGCTGGCCTCCCTGCTCCCGCCCGTGGACGTCTACCGCGGCGACCGGTTCTCCGTGGATCCCGCCGACCCGGCGCAGCGGTCGCCGGACGGCCCCTTCGAGGCCGGTTCGGTCGTGGAGAGCCGCCCGGTGCGGCTGGTCGAACTCCCCGTCGGCGCCACCGAGGACCGCGTCCTGGGCTCGCTGCACCTGGAGCAGGCGCTCACCCACGGCCAGGTCGCCTACGAACCCGGCCTGCTGGCCCGCGCCCATCGCGGGATCCTCTACGTCGACGAGGTCAACCTGCTCCACGACCACCTGGTCGACCTCCTCCTGGACGCCGCCGCGACCGGCCGGGCGACCGTGGAGCGCGACGGGTTCTCCGTGGAGCACGCGGCCCGGTTCCTGCTCATCGGGACGATGAACCCCGAGGAGGGCGAGCTGCGTCCGCAGCTGCTCGACCGGTTCGGGCTCACCGTCGAGGTCGCCGCGCCGCCCGAGCCCGCGCGGCGCGCCGAGGTCGTGCGCAGGCGCATGGCCCACGACGCCGACCCGGCCGCCTTCGCCGCGCGCTACCGCGACGCCGAGGAGGCCCTGGCCAAGCGTGTGGCCGTCGCCCGCCGGACGCTCGGTCGGGTGCGGCTGTCCGAGGGCGCGCTGCTGAAGATCGCCGAGGTGTGCGCGGCGTTCGACGTGGACGGTCTGCGCGCCGACATCGTCACCGCGCGCACCGCGATGGCGCACGCCGCCTGGGCGGGGCGGACCTCGGTCACCCGGGCCGACATCCGCCGCGCCGCCCTGCTCGCCCTGCCGCACCGGCGTCGGCGCAACCCGTTCGACGCGCCCGGGCTCGACGAGGACCTCCTCGACCGGATCCTGGGCGACGAGGAACCGCCGCCGGACCCCCCGCGGCCGCCGGAGCCGGGGGGCGACGACCCCGCGGACTCCGACCCCGCTCCCGTCGACGGCGGCGGCGACGGCGCCCCGGAGCCGGACGGCCCGCCGGAAGCGGACGGCCCCGCCGCGCCGCCGGACGACGGGGCTCCCGACGGGGACGCGTCCCCCGACTCCGCCCGCCGGGAGGCGGACGTATCCGGGGAGTCGGACCCCCCTCCCGCCGGTGCCGCCCCCGTCAGCGCCGCGACCCCCTACCGGCCCCGGCTGCTCACCGCCCGGGGCTCCGGCGAGGGGGCCGACGGCAGGCGCAGCCGGGCCGTGGGTACCCGGGGCCGACGGATCGGCGCCGCCGCGCCCGGGCGGGGATCCGGCGGTTCGCTGCACCTGGTCGAGACCGTGCGGGCCGCGGCCGCCCGCCCGCACGACGGCGGCCGGCTGCGGCTCCAGCCCCGCGACCTGCGCGTCGCCGTCCGCGAGGGGCAGGAGAGCAACCTGATCCTGTTCTGCGTGGACGCCTCCGGCTCCATGGCGGCGCGCAAGCGCATGACCGAGGTCAAGACCGCGATCCTCTCGCTCCTCCTCGACGCCTACCGGCGGCGCGACCGGGTCGGGCTGGTCACCTTCCGGGGCCGGGAGGCCGAACTCACGCTGCCGCCGACCCGGTCCGTGGACATCGCCGCGGCCCGCCTCGACGAGTTGCCCGCCGGAGGGCGCACCCCGCTCGCCGAGGGCCTGGTGGAGGCGGCGCGGGTCCTGCGCCGCGAGCGCCTGCGGGATCCGCGGCTGCGCCCGCTGCTCGTCGTGGTCACCGACGGGAGGGCCACCGGCGGGCGCGGCGCCGTCGGCCGCGCGCTGAGCGCCGCCGACCACGTCGCGGGGCTGGGCGTCACCACCGTCGTGGTGGACGGCGAGTCCGGTCCGCTGCGCCTGGGGCTGGCCGCCCGCCTCGCCGCCCACCTCGGCGCCGACCACCTGCCCGTCAGCGAGGTCAGCGCCGACGCGCTGGACTCCGCCGTACGAGAGAGGGCCTCCTGATGCCCCAGGGAAAACCACTCGTCGTCCCCGACGACGGACTCACCACCCGGCAGCGCCGCAACCAGCCGGTGCTGGCCGTCCACACCGGCGACGGCAAGGGCAAGTCGACCGCCGCGTTCGGCCTCGCGCTGCGCGGATGGAACCAGGGCTGGCGGATCGGTGTGTTCCAGTTCGTCAAGTCGGCGAAGTGGCGCATCGGCGAGCAGACCGTGCTGGAGCGCCTGGGCCGACTGCACGAGGAGACCGGCGAGGGCGGCCCCGTCGAGTGGCACAAGATGGGCTCGGGCTGGTCGTGGAGCCGCCGCAAGGGCAGCGAGGAGGACCATGAGGCCGCCGCCGTCGAGGGCTGGGAGGAGATCAAACTCCGCCTGGCCGACGAGCGGCACGACCTGCTCATCCTCGACGAGTTCACCTACCCGATCGCCTGGGGCTGGGTCGACGCCGACGACGTCGTGGCCGCGCTGCGGGACCGCCCCGGCCGCCAGCACGTGGTGATCACCGGCCGCCGGGCCGACCCCCGGCTGCTGGAGGCCGCCGACCTGGTCACCGAGATGACCAAGGTCAGGCACCCCATGGACGCCGGGCGGAAGGGCCAGCGGGGGATCGAGTGGTGAGGCCCCCGGCCGGTCCCGCGTCCGCGGCGGCCCGCGTGCCGACGGCGCTGCCCCGGCTGATGATCGCGGCCCCCATGACCGGCCAGGGCAAGACCACCGTGGCGACCGGGCTGATGGCGGCGCTGCGCGGCGCCGGGCACGCGGTGAGCGGCCACAAGGTCGGCCCCGACTACATCGACCCCGGTTACCACGCCCTCGCCACCGGGCGGCCCGGCCGCAACCTCGACCCCCACCTGGTGGGCGAGGACCGGGTCGCGCCGCTGCTCCTGCACGGCGCGCGCGGTGCCGACGTCGCCGTCGTCGAGGGGGTGATGGGTCTGCACGACGGGCGGATCGGCACCGACGGGTTCGCCTCGTCCGCACACGTCGCGGCCCTGACCCGGACCCCGGTGGTGCTGGTCGTGGACGTGTCCCGGATGTCCCGTTCGGTGGGCGCGCTGGTGGCGGGCATGGCCGCCTACGACCCCGCGGTCGAGGTCGTCGGCGTGATCCTCAACCAGGCGGGCTCGGAGCGCAACATCGCCGAGATCATCCGGTCCACCCGTCTGCCCGTCCTGGGCGTGGTCCGCCGCGACGAGCGGCTCGCCACCCCGTCCCGGCACCTGGGGCTCGTCCCGGCCGCCGAGCGGGCGGAGTCGGCGCACGCGGTCCAGCGGCTGGGGGAGCGCGTCGGAAGCCAGGTGGACCTGGACGCGCTGCTGGACCTGGCCCGCTCCGCGCCCGCCCTGGACATGCGGGCCTGGGACCCGGCGCGTGAGGTGGCCCCCTCCCCCGCCGCGGAGCGGCCGGTGGTCGCGGTGGCGGGCGGGAGGGCCTTCACCTTCCGCTACACCGAGACCGAGGAGCTGCTCACCGCCGCCGGATGCGAGGTCGTCGGTTTCGACCCGATCGACGACACCGCGCTGCCCCCCGGCACCCGGGGCGTCTACCTCGGCGGGGGCTTCCCCGAGGTGTACGCGGGACGGCTCGCCGCCAACCGGCGCCTGCTGGCCGAGCTGCGCGACGCGGTACGGGACGGGGTGCCGACCGTCGCCGAGTGCGCGGGGCTGCTCTACCTGGCCGAGTCGCTGGACGGCGCGGCCATGGCCGGGGCCCTGCCCGCACGCGCCCGGATGACGAAGCGGCTCACCCTGCGCTACCCGGAGGCCGTCTCGCCCCGGGACACCCTGCTCACCCGTGCCGGGGAACGGGCCGCCGGGCACGAGTTCCACCGCACCCGCCTCGACCCCGGCGCCTGCGGGGACCGACCGGCGTGGGAGGTCGACGGCACCGCGGAGGGGTTCGCCTCCCCGACCCTGCACGCCTCCTACCTGCACGTCCACTGGGCCGGGCAGCCCCGGTTCGCCACCCGGTTCGCGGCGGCGGTGCGAGCCGCCCACCCGTCGCCCACCACCACCCTCAACGGAGGGCCTCCGGCCCCAGCACCCCCCACTTCGTCGCCCACCACCACCCCCAACGGAGGGCCACCGACCCCAGCACCCCCCACTCCGTCGCCCACCCCGGCGGTCGCCTCCCCTCCCCCTCCCCCCGGACACCGCCCGGACACCGCCGACGGGGTGGCCGACCCGCTGCGGCACCACGGCGACGCCGAGGCGCGCGACGGACTGCTGGACTTGGCCGTCAACGTCTACGCGGGCGCGCGCCCCGCCTGGCTCGACCGGGCCCTGCGCGGGAGCCTGGAGCACTGCGCCGTCTACCCCGACCCGGAACCCGCCCGGGCCGCGATCGCCCGTCGGCACGCCCGGCGACCCGCCGAGGTCCTGCCGACCTCGGGCGCGGCGGAGGCGTTCACCCTGATCGCGCGGCTGCGGCCGTGGCGGCGTGCGGTGGTGGTACACCCCCAGTTCACCGAGCCGCACGCGGCCCTGGAACAGGCCGGGCACACGGTCACGAGCGTGCTCTGCGCGGCCGAGGACGGGTTCGCGTTCGATCCGGGGGCCGTCCCCGACGACGCGGACCTGGTGGTGGTCGGCAACCCGACCAACCCCACCGGTGTCCTGCACCCGGCGGCGGCCCTGCGCGGTCTGTGCCGCCCCGGACGGGTGGTCGTGGTCGACGAGGCGTTCATGGACGCGGTGCCCGGAGAGCCGGAGACCCTGGCGGGTGAGCGGACCGAGGGGCTGGTGGTGGTGCGCAGCCTCACCAAGCACTGGTCTATCCCGGGTATCCGGGCCGGGTACGTCGTCGGCGACGGAGCCCTGCTCCGCGAACTGGGCCGGGCGCAGACGCCGTGGTCGGTCTCGGCGCCCGCGATCGCCGCCACCGTCGCCTGCGTGTCCGAGGAGGCCCGCGCGGAGGGGCTGCGCCGCGCGGGGGAACTCGACGGCTGGCGCGGATTCCTGGAGGCCGGGCTGCGGGAGGCGGGCCTGGGCTTCGTGCCGTCCCGCGCGCCGTTCGTCCTGGCCCGTGTCGGCGAGGGCGTCCACGCAAAGCTGCGCGCACGGGGCGTGGCCGTGCGGCGGGCCGACACCTTCCCCGGCCTGGACAGCACCTGGGTGCGGGTGGCCGTGCGGCCGCCGGAGACCACCCGGCACCTGCTCGCCGCCCTCGCCCGGGACGACACGCGTCCCGCGCCGGGTGGTGGCTGAGGATGCGGGTTGGAGGCGTCCACGATGACCGTCGCCGAGCACCACCCGCCGCCCGCACACCCGTCCGTCACCGTCGAACGGTTCGAGCCCGTCGCCCCGGCCGCCGAACGCGAAGCCGTCGAACTCGCCTTCATCAACGGGAGGATCCGGGCCGAAGGCGTGACCGGCGGAGACCGCAACGGCATCCTGACGCGGCTGTTCCGCCCGTTCGTGGCGCACCGGCCCGACCTGGACCTCATGCGGGGCCAGGGACTGGGGATCGACACCTACCGCGACGGGCGCGCCCGTCCGGACGGCGTTCTGGCCCCGGTCGGCTACTTCGACGGCCAGGGCGAGTGGGCCGCCCCCGACAACGTCCTCGCCGTCGTCTTCGAGGCACGTCCACGGCGACAGGGCCGAGATCCCCGGCACCGGGATCGTCCCGGGCTCCGACGAGCCGAAGAACCGGTTCGCCCGCTGAGGCGTCCCGCGACCCGTCGACGGCCCGCCCTCACTCCAGTGAGGTGACCCAGTCGAACGCGGCGGCCACGTCGTGGACGGTGGGCACGCCGGGCGGTCCCGCCGGGCGGCGCACCACCACGACCGGAACGCCGAGCCGTCGCGCGGCCTCCATCTTGGGCCAGGTGTAGGTGCCGCCGGAGTCCTTGGTGACCAGGACGCCGGCGCGGTGCCCGCGCATCAGGTCCAGTTCGCCGTCGAGGCCGTAGGGGCCCCGGCTGGTCACCAGCCGCCAGGCGGCGGGCAGGTCGAGGTCGGGTACGTCCACCACCCGGGCCAGGACCGAGTGCCGGGCCAGGTCCGGGACGAAGCGGGCGAGTTCCTGGCGGCCGACCGTGAGGAACGGGCGTGCACCGAGTTCCGCAGCCCGGTGCGCCGCCTCCTCGTGGGTGTCGGTGTAGCACCAGGCCGGGTCCGGGTCCCAGCCCGGCCGTTCCAGCCGCAGCAGGGGCAGGTCGGTGCAGGCCGCCGCCGCGTTGGCGGTCATGCCGAGGGCGAAGGGGTGGGTGGCGTCCACCACCGCGTCGTAGTCGGCCAGCGCCGCGCGCAGCCCGGGCACTCCGCCGAACCCGCCGATGCGGACCCCGCCCACCGGCAGGCGCGGTCTGGCGACCCGCCCCGCGAGCGACGTGGTCACGTCCACACCCGCCCCGACCAGGAGGGCGGCCAGTTCCCGGGCCTCGGACGTGCCGCCGAGGAGCAGGAGCCTCACCGGGTCCCCCCAGGGGCCAGCACGGGCAGGTCCGCCGGGGCGCCCTCGCGGGCGAGCGCGAGCAGCGCGTCGACGTCCAGGTGCCCTTCCACCAGGTCGCCCAGCAGGTCGAGGCGGCGCTCGCGGGCGTCGGCGAAACACGTGCCGGACGGCTCGCGGCCGAGCGCCTCGGCGAGGAGGGCGGCGCGGAACGCGTCACCCTCCAGGCTTCCGTGCCACATGGTGCCGAAGACGTTCCCCGCGCGGGCGCCGCCCAGGAACTCCCGCGCGCCGTCGCCGACGGTGACCCGGCCGTGGTGGATCTCGTAGCCGTGCGCGGGCGCGCCGAGCGCCGTCCCGGAGGGCAGGCACAGGGTCTTGTCCGCGGTGAAGTCGGTCCGCGCGTCGAGCAGGCCGAGGCCGTCCGCGCGCGCTCCGGGCTCGGCCTCGACGCCGTCCGGGTCGGCGATGGTCCGGCCGAGCATCTGGAATCCGCCGCAGACGCCGAGCAGCGGTCGGCCGCGGCGGACGTGCTCGGTGATCGCCCGGTCGAGGCCGCGGGAGCGCAGCCAGGCCAGGTCGGCCAGGGTGGAGCGGGTGCCGGGCAGGACGACCAGATCGGCGTCGGCCAGATCGCGCGGGCCGGAGGCGAAGACGACGTCCAGGCCGGGCTCCAGACCCAGGGCGTCCACGTCGGTGAAGTTGCTGATCCGGGGCAGGCGCACCACCGCCACGCGCCGGACCGCGTCCCCGCCCGCCCGGCGGCCCTCCAGGTCGAGGGCGTCCTCCGAGTCGAGCCACAGCCCCGGGTCCCAGGGCAGGGTGCCGTACACCCGGCGGCCGGTGAGCCGTTCGAGGTCGGCCAGGCCGGGCCGGAGCAGCCCGGGGTCCCCGCGGAACTTGTTGACCACGAAGCCCGCGACCAGCGCCTGGTCGGCGGGTTCCAGCAGCCCCACCGTGCCGTACAGCGCGGCGAAGACGCCGCCCCGGTCGATGTCGCCGACGACCACCGCGGGCAGGTCCGCGTGCCGGGCCAGGCCCATGTTCACGTAGTCGCCCGACCGCAGGTTGATCTCGGCCGGGCTGCCCGCGCCCTCGGCGACGACGACGTCGTGGCGGGCAGCCAGGTCGTCGAAGGCGGCGTGCGCGGCCTTGGCCAGGTGGCGGCGGCCGGACTCCCAGTCGGCCGAGGACACGTCCCCCGCCGGGTGCCCGAGCAGGACGACGTGGCTGCGCCGGTCGGTACCGGGTTTGAGGAGCACCGGGTTCATCGCGGGCTCCGGCGCGGCCCGGGCGGCCAGCGCCTGCACCCACTGGGCGCGGCCGATCTCCGCCGGACGGCCGTCGGGGCCGTGGCAGACCATGGAGTTGTTGGACATGTTCTGCGCCTTGTACGGCGCGACCCGCGCGCCCCGGCGCGCGAAGGCCCGGCACAGGCCGGTGGTGACCACGCTCTTGCCCGCGTCGGAGGTGGTTCCGGCGACCAGCAGCCCACGGCCGCGGTTCCTTGCGCTCACGGCGTCCTCCTCAGCAGAGCGGTGTCCATCACCCAGCCCGCCCGGTCCCGGGCGCGGGCCCGGGCCTCCTCGATCGCGGACAGCACGTCGCCGACCCGCCCGGCGACCAGCTCCTCGGTGTCGGTGCCCAGGTTGGCGCCCCACCAGACCGACCAGTCCTCCAGTCCGTCGAAGGCGGGCCGCCCGCCGAGCATGACGACGATGTTGTCCTGCCCGGCGGCGACGGCCTCGCCCAGCCGCCGCGCCGGGGTGAGGTGGACCGGGCGGCCCACCCCGTGCAGCACGATCCGGTGCCGCGCGGCGAGGAGTTGCGGGGCGCTGACGCCGGGCAGGACGTCGTACTCCACGGGAACGACCCCCCGCGCGACGATCCGCTCCACGATCCGCACGGTGGAGTCGTACAGGGACGGATCCCCCCAGACCAGGAACGCCGCGGTGCCGCCGCGGTCACCGAGCACCCGCTCGTAGGCGGCGACCCGGGCCTCGTGCCAGGCGGCGACCGCGGCCCGGTAGTCCGCGGGGTCGTCGCGGTCGCGTTCGGGGTCGGGCACGGCGACCAGGGGGACACCGTGGGCGTCGCAGACGGCCCGGCGCAGGGCGAGCAGCCCGTCGTCCTGGCGTTTGCGGGCGGCCACCGCGTAGTCGCAGCCCCGCAGCGCGTCCGCGGCCTCGGGGGTGAGGTGCCGCGGCCCCATGCCGACACCGAGGATGCGTACCCTCATTCCGAACGGTCCTCCAGGTCTCCCTCGACCTCCAGGTAGACCTCGGTCAGGGCTTCGAGCGTCTCCGGGTCCGGTTCGGCCCACAGCCCGCGCCGGGCGGCCTCGTGCAGCCGCTCGACGATGCCGTGCAGCGCCCACGGGTTGGAGTCGCGCAGGAACTCCTGGGTGTCGGCGTCGAGGACGTACTCGGCCGCGAGCTTCTCGTACATCCAGTCATGGACGACACCGGCCGTGGCGTCGAAGCCGAACAGGTAGTCGACGGTGGCGGCCAGCTCGAAGGCGCCCTTGTAGCCGTGGCGGCGCATGGCGGAGATCCAGCGGGGGTTGATGACCCGGGCGCGGAACACGCGGGCGGTCTCGTCGGCCAGGGGGCGGGTGCGCACCGCGTCGGGGGTGGTGGAGTCGCCGACGTAGGCCTTGGGGTCGGTGCCGGTGAGGGCGCGGACGGTGGCGATCATGCCGCCGTGGTACTGGAAGTAGTCGTCGGAGTCGGCGATGTCGTGCTCGGCGCTGTCGATGTTCTTCGCGGCGACCCTGATCCGGCGGTAGTTGGCGCGCATGTCGTCGGCGGCCGGGACCCCGTCCAGGCCCCGCCCGTAGGCGTAGCCGCCCCAGGCCGTGTACACCTCGGCCAGGTCGCGGTCGTCGCGCCAGGTGCCGGACTCCACGAGCTGGAGGATGCCGGCCCCGTACGAACCGGGCGCGGACCCGAAGATCCGGGTGGTGGCGCGGCGGTGGTCCCCGTGCTCGGCCAGGTCGGCGCGCGTGTGGGCGCGGACGAAGTTGCGCTCCTCCGGCTCGTCGAGGTCGGCGACCAGCGCCACCGCGTCGTCCAGCATGGCGACCACGTGCGGGAAGGCGTCCCGGAAGAAGCCGGAGATGCGCACGGTGACGTCGACGCGCGGACGGCCCAGCTCCTCCAGCGGCACCACGTCCAGCCGGGAGACCCGGCGGGAGGCCTCGTCCCACTCCGGGCGCACGCCCAGGAGCGCGAGCACCTCGGCCACGTCGTCGCCGGAGGTGCGCATCGCCGAGGTGCCCCACACCGACAGGCCCACCGACTCCGGGTAGGTGCCGGTCTCGTCCAGGTGGCGGCGCAGCAGGGAGTCGGCCATCGCCTGCCCGGTCTGCCAGGCGAGCCGGGAGGGGACGGCGCGGGGGTCGACGGTGTAGAAGTTGCGGCCGGTCGGCAGCACGTTGACCAGGCCGCGCAGCGGGGACCCGGACGGGCCCGCCGGGACGAAGCCGCCGTTCAGAGCGTGGAGGACGTGGTCGAGTTCGTCGGTGGTGTCGGCGAGGCGGGGCACCACCTGCGCGGCGGCGAACTCCAGGACGCGGCGCACCTCGGGGTCGTCGTGCGCGTCGGCGACGGCGGCGGGGTCCCAGTCCGCGGCCTCCATCCGCTCGACGAGGCCCCGGGCCAGTGCCTCCACCCCGTCGACCTCGGTGGTCGGCGCGTCCTCCTTCAGGCCGAGGGCGGAGCGCAGCCCGGGCACCGCGCTGCCGACGCCTCCCCAGACCTGGGCGGCGCGCAGGATCGAGAGGACCAGGTTGACCCGGGCCCCGCCCGCCGGGGCCTCACCGAGCACGTGCAGGCCGTCGCGGATCTGGGTGTCCTTGATCTCGCACAGCCAGCCGTCGACGTGGAGGAGGAAGTCGTCGAACTCCTCGTCGTCGGGCCGCTCGTCCATCCCCAGGTCGCGGTGCATCTCCGCCGCGCGCATCAGGGACCAGATCTCGCCCCGGACCGCGGGCAGCTTGGCCGGGTCCATGGCGGCGATGTTGGCGTGCTCGTCGAGCAGCTGCTCCAGGCGGGCGATGTCGCCGTAGCTCTCCGCGCGCGCCATCGGCGGGATGAGGTGGTCGACGACCGTGGCGTGGGCGCGCCGCTTGGCCTGGGCGCCCTCGCCCGGGTCGTTGACCAGGAACGGGTAGACCAGCGGCAGGTCGCCGAGGGCGGCGTCGGTGGCGCAGGCGGCGGACAGGGCGGCGTTCTTGCCGGGCAGCCACTCCAGTGAACCGTGCTTGCCGAGGTGGACGACGGCGTGGGCGCCGAAGCCGTGCTCCAGCCAGCGGTAGGCGGCCAGGTAGTGGTGGCTCGGCGGCAGGTCGGGGTCGTGGTAGATGGCGATCGGGTTCTCGCCGAACCCGCGCGGCGGCTGGACCAGGACGACGACGTTTCCGGCCCGCAGCGCGGCGAGGACGAGTTCTCCCTCGTCGTTGACGTACAGGCGGCCGGGCGCGGGCCCCCAGGCCTCGGTCATCGCCTCCCGCAGGGCGGCGGGCAGGCCCTCGGTCCAGGCGGCGTACTCCTCGGGGGTGATCCGCACCTGGGCGTCGGTCAGCTGGACGGAGGTCAGCCAGTCCTCGTCCTGGCCGCCCGCCTCGATCAGGGCGTGGATCAGCGCGTCGCCCGCCTCGGTGTCGTCGGGCAGGTCCAGTCCGGGCAGGGCTCCGGGCTCGCCCAGGTCGTAGCCCTCCTCGCGCAGGCGGCGCAGGAGGCGGACCAGGGACCGGGGGGTGTCGAGCCCGACGGCGTTGCCGATGCGGGAGTGCTTGGTCGGGTAGGCGGACAGGACGACCGCGATCCGCTTCTCAGCGGGGGGTACGTGCCGCAGCCGGGCGTGGGCGGCGGCGATCCCGGCCAGACGGGCGCAGCGCTCGGGGTCGGCGACGTAGCGGGGCAGCCCGTCGCGGTCGATCTCCTTGAAGGAGAAGGGCACGGTGATGATCCGGCCGTCGAACTCCGGGATGGCGATCTGGCTCGCCGAGTCGAGCGGGGTGACGCCGTCGTCGGAGGCCTCCCAGTCGGCGCGGGAGCTGGTCAGGCACAGCCCCTGGAGGACGGGGACGTCCAGGGCGGCCATCCGTTCCACGTCCCACGCCTCGTCGTCCCCGCCGGCGCTCGCGGACGCGGGGACGCTGCCGCCGGCCGCGAGGACGGTGACGACCAGTGCGTCGAAGCCGCCGAGCGCCTCGTACAGCTCGTCGGGCGCCGAGCGCAGCGACCCCGCGAACACGGGGACGCCCACGGCCCTGCCGGTCGCGTCGACGGCGTCGGCCAGGGCGTGCGCGAACCCGGTGTTGCCCCCCGCCTCGTGGGCCCGGTAGTAGAGGATGCCCACGCGTGGGAGGGCGGGGTCCCGGGGCACGTCGCGCGCGGCCGGGCCCCACAGCGGGACGGGGGCGGGCGGGTCGAAGCCCTCACCGGTCAGCAGCACGGTGTCCGACAGGAAGGCGTGCAGGCGCCCGAGGTTGTCGGGGCCGCCCTCGGCGAGGTAGCGGTGGGCCTCCGCGGCCAGGCCGATCGGGACGGTGGAGTGCTCCATCAGCTCGGCGCTGGGCTGCTGTTCGCCGCTGAGGACGACCAGCGGCGTGCCCCGCTCACGGACGGCGGCGAGTCCGGGCCACAGGTCGTGCGGGGAGCCGAGCAGGCGCACCACCACCAGGTCGGCGCCCTCGACGGCCGCGGTGAGTTCGGTGTCCAGGGCGCGGGACGGGTTCGCCCACGCGTACGCGGCGCCGCTGGCCCGCGCGGAGAGCAGATCGGTGTCGGACGTGGACAGCAGAGCGATCCGTGCCGTCATGGTCGGATTCCTCCCTCGGGGTTCTCGCCCCATCGGCGGTCGGAGCGCCCGAGGCCAGTATCTGGCTGACCCCCGCGCGGCGGGGGTGTGACAGTGGCGGAACCGCCCCGGACTTGCACCGGGTTCCTGCGCCACGGGCGAAGGATTCACACCCTAACGGGCCGCGTACGGTCCCGTACCGGCGGGGAGCTCAGGAGCCGCCGGCAGGGGACCGCGGATCGGGACCGCGGCGCAGGAAGCGGATCACCGGACGGCCGCGGTCGGAGGTGACCTGGGCCCGGACACCGTAGACCTCCCCGATGAGGGCGGGGGTCAGCACCTGGCCGGGTGTACCCGCCGTGACGGCGTGTCCGTCCCGCAGCACGAGCAGGCGGTCGCAGTACATCGCGGCCAGGTTGAGGTCGTGCAGGGCGACCACGGTGGTGACCGGCAGATCCGTGACCAGTTCCAGCAGGTCGAGCTGGTACTGGATGTCGAGGTGGTTGGTCGGTTCGTCGAGCAGGAGCTCGCTCGGTTCCTGGGCGAGGGCGCGGGCGATCTGGGCACGCTGGCGCTCGCCCCCGGACAGCGTGTGCCAGAACCGGTCGGCCCGGTCGGTGAGGCCGGTGCGGTCCAGGGCCGCCGCCACCGCGCGGGCGTCGGTGGCGGACGGGGGCGACCAGGGGCGGCGGTGCGGGATCCGGCCCAGGGCCACGACGTCGCGGACGGTCAGCTCGGTCTGGGTGTGCGCGTTCTGCTGGACGGTGGCCACGCGCCGCGCCACGGCGCGGCGGCCGACCCGGGGCAGCGGCAGGCCGTCCAGGGTGACCACCCCGGCGGAGGGGGCCAGGACACCGGCGAGCAGTCTCAGCAGTGTGGACTTGCCGGAGCCGTTGGGGCCGAGCAGGCCGACGGTCTCGCCGGAGCGCGGCGTGAGGGTGACGCCGTCGAGGACGAACCCGCCGTCGGCCCGGCGGCTCACCCGGTCGGCGCGCAGACCGGGCGGTTCCAGGGCGCTCTCCTTCGCCGGTGCGTCGGCGCGGCCGGGGGCCGCGGCACGGTCGGCGTCGTTCATGTCCGCCTCCTGGCCCGGTACAGCACGGCGACGAAGGCGGGCACGCCGATGAGGGAGGTCACCACTCCCACGGGGATCTCCTGCGGGGCCAGCGCGGTGCGGGCGACCGTGTCCACCCACACCAGGAAGACGGCCCCGGCCAGCGCGGTGACGGGGAGGAGCCGGGCGTGGCCGGAGCCGGTGAGCGCGCGGGCCGCGTGCGGCAGGACCAGCCCCACGAACCCGATCGCCCCGGCGGCGCTGACGAGCGCCGCGGTGAGCAGGGCGGTGGCGCACAGGAGCACCAGGCGGGCGCGGGCCACCCGGACGCCCAGGTTCGCGGCGGCCTCCTCACCGAAGGCGAACGCGTCCAGGGTGGTGGTGTGGGCGAGGCAGACGGCGAGCACGCCGAGCAGCACCAGTGCGCACAGCGCCACGTCGGCCCAGCCCGCGCCGCTGAGGGACCCCAGCAGCCAGAACAGCACCCCCCGCGTGGTCTCCGCGTCCGCCGAGGTCAGCACGGTGAACGAGGTCAGCGCCGAGAACAGCTGCATGGCCGCCACCCCCGACAGCACGACGCGGTCCATGGTCGCGCCGAGGCTGTGGCTGAGCAGGATCACCATGGCGAAGGAGAGCAGGGCGCCGACGAAGGCACCGGCCGACAGGGACACGACCCCGGCGCCCCATCCGAGGACGATCACGGCGACCGCGCCGGTGGAGGCGCCGGAGGACACCCCGAGCACGAAGGGGTCCGCCAGCGGGTTGCGGAGCAGGGACTGCATGACCGCGCCGCACAGGGCCAGTCCCGCCCCGCACACCGCGGCGAGCAGGGTGCGGGGCATCCGGAGGTTCCACACGATGCCGTCCCGCAGCGGGTTCAGGGCGGTGTCGCCCACCCCCAGGTGGGAGGAGACCGAGCGCCAGACGTCGACCGTGGTGATGTCGGCGGGGCCGACGGTCACCGCGACCGCGACCGACGCGGCCAGCACCACCGTTCCACCGGAGACGAGCAGCGCGAGACGGGCGCCGCTCACCGGTCGAGCCCGAGGTCCCGCAGCCCCGCGGCGACCTGCTCGACCCCTTCGACCGTGCGGATCGTGGGGTTCATCGCCTGGCCGCTGAGCAGGATGTACCGCTCCTCGGCGACCGCGGTGAGGTTGCGGGTGGCGGGGTTGCCCTCCAGGAAGTCGATCTTGGCCTCGGCGCTCTCGGCCGTCTGGGCCTGGCGGGTCAGGTCGCCGAGCACGATGACGTCGGGGTCGCGGTCGGCGACGGTCTCCCAGTTGATCTGGGGCCACTCGTCGTGGGTGTCGGCGAAGGCGTTCCGCGCGCCGACGGCGCGGGTGATGGCGCCGGGGGCGCCGCAGCACCCGGCGAGGTAGGGCGCCTGGGAGTCGGAGAACCAGTACATGAGGGTCACGTCCGAGGCGTCCAGGTCGGCGGTGGCGGTGTCCACCCGGCCCCGCAGCTCCGCCACGAGCTGCTCCCCGCGCTCGGCCACGCCGAAGACCGCCGCCAGGTCGCGGACCTCGCCGTAGACGGTGTCCAGGGTGAGCGGCTCGCTGCGGGTGCCGTCGCCCCCGGTCGTGTTGTCCTTGCCCGCGGCGCAGTCGGACGGGGAGACGTACGTAGGCACCCCCAGCTCCTCGAACTGCTCCCGGGTGGCGACGAGGCCGCTGGGGCCGAGCGTGGAGACGAAGGAGGCGGCCACGAAGTCCGGTTCGGCGTCCAGGACCACCTCCAAGGACGGCCAGTCGTCGGCCAGCCGGGGCACGTCCGCGCTGGCCTCCTCCAGTCCCGCCATGACGGGGTCGGTCCAGGTGGCGGTGCCGACGATACGGTCCGCCAGACCGAGGGAGAGGAGGATCTCGGTGGTGCCCTGGTTGAGCGAGACGACCCGCTCGGGCGCGGCGTCGAGGGGGACCGCGTGTCCGCAGTTGTCGATGCTGTCGGCGGGGTCGGCGGCGGAACCCGCACCGTCGTTCCCCCCTCCCGGGGGCTGGCCGCAGGCGGTGAGCAGCAGGGAGGAGGCGGCCAGCAGGCCGAGGGGGCGGAGGGCGTGACTGAGCATGGGGATGCCTCGGGATGTCGGGGCTCGATCGCGGAGCCTGGCATGGTTCTCCCCCGCGCACTGGACGCGGAGGGGCCAGCAGGTCTTCGGACTCGGGTTCACCCGGACGGGGTGCCTTCCCGGGTCCGGGCCGCGCCGACGCTCCGGTCGGCACCGCCCCGCCCCAGTGGCGTGCGTACCCCGCCCGTCCCCCTCACCGCTGCGCGTCAGTTCCGGATTCGCACCGGATTCCCTGACCACGGACGTGGTACGACTGGCCCGGGCAGGATACCGCCGCCGGTGCGCCGCCCGACGGGCAGGTCCGGCCCGGGGGCCGACGCCGGGGCGCGCGGTCACCGGCTTCCGGGACACCCCGACGGCCGACGGGCCGGGGCCCGCTCCCCCCGGCCGAACGACCTCCTCCGGTCCCCGACCACCCGTGTCGCACACGCTCGGCGAGGATTCCACCACGGAGGATGGCAGCGTCGCCGACGCGCGTCGACCATCCCGGACGGCCGACCCGGCGGCGTCCCACCAGACCCGTCGCTGTACAACGGAGACACCCATGCCGGTCGTCAGGACCCTGCTCGCCGCCACGCTCCTGTCAGCGGTACTGTCGGCCGCCGTCGCGACCGCCCCCGCGGGCGCCGACACCGCCGCCCCGCCCACCCGCCTGTACAACACCTTCGAGCGCCCGGTCGCGGGCACCCCCTACCCGCTGGCGGAGTGGGCCAAGGACGGATGGCACGCGACCCGCGGCAGGGGGATGGACGAGCGCACCCTCATCGACGACACGGTCCCCGCCCACACCGGCGGGCAGTCCCTGCGCGTGTCCTACCCCGGGGGGAGGATCGGCCCGCGGGAGTCCGGTGCGCTGGCGCCGTTCGCGCTCACCCCGGCGCGTGAGTACTACCTGTCCTTCTGGACGCGCTTCGGCGAGGACTTCAGCTGGGGGACCAGCTCGTTCGGCGGGAAGCTGGGGCTGGGGCTGGCCGGGGGGCGGGGGTGCTCGGGCGGGCAGGTGTGCGACGGGGAGAACGGCTTCACCGCGCGGATGATCTGGCGCCGCGACGGCCGGGCGGCCGTGTACTACTACCACATGGACAAGAAGGGCACGTACGGCGACCAGGAGTTCCTGCGCGTCGACGGCACCGACGTCCACTACCCCAGGGGCGAGTGGGTGAGCATCGTCCAGCGGCTCAGGGTCAACACCGTGACCGGGGGCCGGGCCAACCCCGACGGGGAGATCGAGGTCTTCTACAACGGCGCGTCCGCCGCACGGGTCACCGGTCTGCGCCTGGTGGGCAACGGCGACCTGGTGGACAAGGCCTACTTCTCGTCGTTCTTCGGAGGCTCCACCGAGGGGTTCGCCCCGGTCCGCGACAGCCACGTCTGGTACGACGACCTGAAGGTGTCCCCCTTGCCCGCGGACATCTGCGAGATCGGCGGCTGCCTCTGACCGCCCGGAACCCTCAGCGCCTCCCACCGCCGTACAGGGACACCCGCTCGTCCGCCTCGGCGGCGGGGTGGGTCCGCGTCCACTCCGGGAGCCGGACGCGGTAACCGACCCACACGGTCCAGTCGGTGTACCACCACGGCGACTCGTGCGAGAGGCTGGTGAACCGGTGGTTCACGCGGTGCACACCGGTCTGCCCCGGCTCCAGGGTGAACAGCATCCGGGGCCGGCGTTGGGGGAAGGCGGCGAGAGGGGTCGGCGCGCGGTGCACGACCAGGCGGCCGTCGTGTTCGGTCCAACGCAGCCCCCAGCCGGGCGGCCGCCCGCCCCGGAACGGTCCGACCGGTTCGCGGACCGGCCGGTAGCCGTCCCGGGCGCGCATCGCCACGTCGTGCAGCCAGGGGTCGGCGTCTTGGTCGGAGGGGAGCGGAAAGGAGTCGGGGAGCCGGGAGCGCGCGTCGGCGTCCCGTGCGCCCCGGTCCGTCTGCGGCCACCAGACGCCGACCCGCTGGGCGACGATCGAGGTCATGCCCCAAGGATCCCACGGGGCGGCGCCTGCCCGGAGCGGAGGAGCCCCAAACGCCCGCACCGGCCAGACCCCGGGGCCGCCCCGCCTAGGCCCTCCCGAGCACCGCGCGCAGCCGCGGCTCGAAGGCCTCGGCCTCCTCGACGAACCCGGTGTGGTCGCCGGGGAACAGCACGGGCTCGGTACCGAGCGCGGTGGCCAGCGCCCTGGAGGTCCGGTCGCACAGCTGCCCGGCCGAGTCCTCGCCGATTGCGACCACCACGCGCGTCCGGGCGGTACGCAGCGCGTCGAGATCGGGGCGCCAGTGGGTGGTCGGGCGCAGGTCGTGCTCGAAGAAGCGGCGCTCGTCGGCGACCCGCCGCGGATCCCGGTCACCGCCGAACATCTGCTGGAGCGCCTCGTCCGGGATCGCGATGTCGGAGACGGACATGAACAGGCGCCAGGCCCCGATCACGTCGCCGGACCGGTAGAGGGCGATCATCTTCTCGGTCTGGGCGTGGAGCTCGTCGCGGTCCGCCAGGAGCGTCTCCAACGGCGGCTCGTGGGCGACCACGGTGTCCACCAGGTCCGGGCGGCTCTGCGCCAGGGCCAGCGCGGTGACGGCGCCGCCGCTGGAGCCCAGGACCGTGGCCGGACCGGCGTCCAGGTGGGCGATGAGCCGGGCGAGGTCGTCGGCGCGCAGGGCGGGTTCGGAGTCCTGCCCGGGGTCGTCGAGCGGGCTGCGGCCGATCCCGCGCGGGTCGGTGGTGAGCACGGTGTGGTCCGCGGCGAGCAGGGCGGCCAGCGGCTCGAAGGGCTCGGCGCTCATGGGGGAGCCGACGAGCACCATGAGCGGCCCCTGCCCGCGCACCTCGTGGTACAGGCGCGCGCCGGGGACGCGGAGGGTGTCGGACGTGTCGGGGGTGGTCGGAACGCGGTCCACCGGGAACCTCCTGGAACGGATGCCGAAGATTCACCGAGCCTAGGACGGGGGTCGGACACACGGGTGGTCACACCGCACCGGACCTCCTCCTGATCCGCTCCGCCAGTGCTCTCAGGGGGCGGCTCCGGGTCAGGGCGCGCCAGCGGTCGGCACTCCGCTCCCGCAGCGTGCGGGGCGGCGCGGGATCGGGCTCCCCCTCGTCCCCGATCCGGGCGGCGCGTTCCCGCAGGCGCTCCCTGACCTGGTCGGGCGTGTACGCGCGACGTCTGCGTTCGGCTCGGGCGATCACGGCTCCGGTGGCGGCCACACCGACGAAGGCCGCCACGCCGAGGGCTCTCCTCCATCGCATGCGCCTAGGCTAGGCGCTGTGGCGGAAGCGAGCATGTCCCTCGACCAGGCACTGGCGATCACCCGGACCGGAGACGCGTGGGTGTTCCGCGGCACGAGCGCGGCCGACCGGGCCATCCAGATCGGCACGAACAGCCCCGTCAACCACGTCGGCATGACCCTCACCATCGAGGATCTGCCACCGCTGATGTGGCACGCCGAGCTGGGGCGTTCGCTCGTCGACATGTGGACGGGCACCCACCAGCGCGGCGCCCAGCTGCACGACCTGCGCGACGCCGTCCTGGTGTGGGGCCGCCGCTACGGCCAGGAGTGCTGGCTGCGGCAGCTCGACCCGGTGGCCACACCCGCGATGGAGGACGCCGCCCTGCGCATGGTGGCCCGCCTGGACGGGACGCCCTTCCCGTCCTCGGCGGCGATGGTCACCCGCTGGCTGCGGGGACGGATCCCGCTGGGCCGCCGCGCCCGCGAACGCGACCTGGAGACCACGTACTGCGCGGAGGTCATGGGTCTGACCTACGAGGCGATGGGGCTGCTGCCGCGCGGGCACCGCCCCGGGTACTACGCCCCGGGGCGGTTCTGGAGCGGCGCCACCCTCCGGTTGACGGACGGCGCGACCCTGGGCGGCGAGATCCGTGTCGTGCTGCCCCGATCGTGACCCGGCCGGCGGAAGACGGACACCGCGCCAGCGCCCCGGCCCCACGGCTCTGAGCTGGACCGCGTCACGCTCCCCGCACGGATGCCGACAGGACACCGGCGCGCCCGCCCACGATCCCCACACACCGCGAGGTTTTCGACACGGACCGGCGGGGCACCGCCCGAGGTGACACCTGGTGTGTGAGGGGGAACATGCACGAGTGGACCATCGGCCCCGACGAGGTCGCCGAGTCGGAGCTGGCGACCCACCGGGGCGCGTTCCGCGCTCTGGCCTTCCGCGACCCCGCCGACGGGCAGGAGCACCTGGCACTGACCCACGGTTCCCTGGGCGGCGGCGAGGAGGTGCTGGTCAGGCTGCACTCGGAGTGCGTCACCGGCGACGCCCTCGGCGCGCTGCGGTGCGAGTGCGGCGACCAGTTGAACGCGGCCCTGGACGCGATCGCGGAACGGGGCCGGGGTGTGCTCGTCTACCTGCGCGGTCACGAGGGCCGGGGGATCGGCCTGCTGGAGAAGGTGCGCACGCTCGCCCTCCAGGACGAACGCGGGCTGGACACGGTCGACTCGGCCACCGCGCTCGGCCTTCCGGTCGACACCCGCTCCTACGGCCCGGCGGCGCGCGTCCTGCGCCACCTGGAGGTGCGGTCGGTGCGGCTGCTGTCGAACAACCCCGCCAAGGGCAGGGCCCTGGAGGACCACGGGATCAAGGTGGTCACGCGCGTGCCGCTGCTCGTTCCCGCGCGCCCGGAGAACATCGCCTACCTGACCGCCAAACGCGACCGTCTGGGACACGACCTTCCGCACCTGGACGGGGCCGGCCCGGAGACCGGCCGTGCGTGAACCCGTGCACCGCCAGGTGGCGGGAGCGGTCCTCGCCCAGCTGGTGCTGCTCGGCGGACTGTCGGTCACCGTGGGGCTGGGCCCGCGGGGCTGGTGTGCGGGAGGGGCGTACGCGGTGGCGGGGGCGGCCGTGCTGCTGTGGGCGGCACGGCGGGCCGGGCACCGCTCGCTGGGGGCGGCCGACCGCGTCACGCTGGTGCGGGCACTGCTGACCGGGGGCGTACTGGCGCTGGCGGTCGGCGGCGGGCCGGTGTGGACGCTGACCGGGCTGGCCTCGCTGGCTCTGGTGCTCGACCTGGTCGACGGCGCGGTCGCCCGCGGCAGCGGGACGGAGTCGGGTTTCGGCGCGTCCTTCGACATGGAGACGGACGCTCTGCTGATCATGGTGCTGAGCGTGTTCGTGTCCCTGTCCCTGGGTCCGTGGGTGCTGGCCATCGGACTGATGCGGTACGCGTTCGGCGCGGCGGCGCTGGCCGCCCCCTGGCTGCGCGCTCCGCTGCCGCCGAGCCGGGCCCGGAAGGTGGTGGCGGCGTTCCAGGGGGTGGCCCTGGTGGTCGCGGCGTCGGGGGTGCTCCCGTCCGCCGTCTCGACCGTGCTGGTGGCGGCGGCGCTGGTGACCCTGGTGTGGTCGTTCGGGCGCGACGTGCTGGGCCTGTGGGGTGTCAGGCCCCGCCGGGTGCGGGTGTCGGCCCCGGAGCGGACGTGACGAGGAGGGGCATGAGCGATCGGGCGCGTGCGTTCTGGGTGGCCGCCCCCGGCCGGGGTGAGGTGCGCGAGGTCCCCCTGGTGCCGCCGGGCGACGGGGAGGTCCTGGTGCGCACCCTGTTCTCGGGGGTGAGCCGCGGCACCGAGGCGCTGGTGTTCCGGGGCGGGGTGCCGCCCGGCCAGCGTGAGGTGATGCGCGCCCCCTTCCAGGAGGGGGACTTCCCCGGCCCGGTCAAGTACGGGTACCTGAACGTCGGCGTGGTCGAGGAGGGCCCGGCCGACCTGGTGCGGCGCACGGTCTTCAGCCTGTACCCGCACCAGACGCGGTTCGTGGTCCCGGCCTCGGCCGTCCGGCCGGTCCCCGACGGGGTGCCGCCCGGGCGCGCGGTCCTGGCCGGGACGGTGGAGACCGCGGTCAACGCCCTGTGGGACGCGCCCCCGCTGGTGGGCGACCGCGTGGCCGTGGTCGGCGCGGGGATGGTGGGGTGCTGCCTGGCCCGACTGCTGCACGGGATCCCCGGGACGCGTGTGCAGCTGGTGGACACCGACCCCGCGCGTGTGGCGACCGCCGACCGGCTCGGTGTCGGGTTCGCCGGGCCCGAATCGGCGTTCGACGGTTGTGACCTGGTCTTCCACACCAGCGCCAGCGCCGCCGGGCTGGCCCGGGCACTGGAGCTGGTCGCGACCGAGGGCGAGGTGATCGAGCTGAGCTGGTACGGCGACCAGGAGGTGCGCGTGCCCCTGGGCGGGGACTTCCACTCCCGGCGGCTGAGCGTGCGCGCCAGCCAGGTCGGGGCCGTCTCCCCCGCCCGACGCGGACGGCAGGGCCACGGCGACCGGCTCGACCTGGCCCTGCGACTGCTCGCCGACCCCGCCTTCGACGCCGTGGTCACCGGGGAGAGCGCGTTCGAGACGCTGCCGTCGATCCTGCCGCGGCTGGCCGACGGTTCGCTCCCCGCCCTGTGCCACCGCGTGGTCTACACCTGAGCCGGTTCCGCCGACCCGGTCTCGTCCCGCCCCCGGATCCGAGAGGACGCCCCTTGTTCAGTGTCACCGTCCGCGACCACCTGATGGTCGCGCACAGCTTCCGAGGCGGCGTGTTCGGCCCCGCCCAGCGCCTGCACGGAGCCACGTTCGTCGTGGACGCGACCCTGCGCCGCCCCGACCTCGACGACGACGGCATCGTCGTGGACATCGGCCTGGTGACACGGGAGCTGGGCGCCGTCGTCGCGGAGCTGAACTACCGCAACCTGGACGAGGAGCCCGCGTTCGCCGGGGTGAACACCTCCACCGAGTTCCTGGCGAAGGTCGTCGCCGACCGGCTGGTCGAGCGGATCGACGCGCGCGGGCGCGGTCTGACGGGGGTCGCGGTCACGCTGCACGAGTCCCACGTGGCCTGGGCGACCTACGAGCGCGACCTGTGACCGTCGCGTTCGTCGTCCCCCCGGCCGACGTGCCCAGCGGCGGGAACACCTACGACGCGCGGATCGCGGCGGAGCTCGGTGCGCTGGGACGACCGGTGCGCCTGATCGAGGTACCGGGGTCCTGGCCCCGGCCGGGACCCGCCGACCGGGAGCGGCTGGGCCGGGAGCTGGCGGGCCTTGCCGACGGCACGGGTGTGCTGGTGGACGGTCTGGTCGCCTGCGGGGTGCCCGAGGTCCTCGGCCCGCACGCCGCCCGGCTGCGGATCGTGACCCTGGTACACCTCCCCCTGGCCGACGAGACCGGTCTGTCCCCGGACGCGGCGGCCGACCTGGACGCCCGTGAGCGGGCGGTGCTGGGGATGACGGGGGTGGTCGCCACCAGCCGCTGGGCGGCCCGTCGGCTGGCCGCCCACCACGGTCTGGCCCGGGTCCACCACGTCGCCCCGGGCACCGACCCCGCGCCGCCGGCCACGGGTACCGACGGGGCCTCCCGCCTGCTGTGCGTGGCCTCGGTCACCCCGCGCAAGGGCCACGACCTCCTGTTGGACGCCCTCGCCCGGTTGGACGGGCCGGTGTGGGAGTGCGTGTGCGCGGGGCCGGTCGGCCGTTCCGCGTACGCGGAACGGGTACGGGTGCGGGCGGAGGGGGCGGGGGTGCGGCTGGCCGGCGCGCTGACCGGCCCGGACCTGGCGGCCGCCTACGCCGCCGCGGACCTGGTGGTGCTGCCCTCCCGCGCCGAGACGTTCGGCATGGCGGTGACCGAGGCGCTGGCGCGCGGCGTCCCGGTGGTGGCCGCGCGGGTGGGCGGGGTGCCCGAGGCACTGGGGCGCGGTCCCGGCGGTGACCGGCCCGGGATCCTCGTCGCACCGGAGGACGCCGACGCGCTCGGCGACGCCCTGCGCCGGTGGCTCACCGACCCGTCGTTGCGCGAACGGCTGCGAACCTCGGCGCGTCGGCGGCGGTCACAGTTGGCAGGATGGAGACAGGCGGCGCGCGCGATGGGCGCGGTCCTCGACAGGGAGGGGTGCCGGTGACGTCGACGGGTGTTCCGGCGTTCGCCCCGCAGTGGCTGGCGCTGCGCGAGGGCGCGGACGCCGAGGCCAGGTCCGCGCGGGCGGTCGGGATGGTGCGTGGCCACGGCCGGGTGGTGGCCGACCTGGGGTGCGGCACGGGTTCGCTCGGCCGCTGGCTCGCTCCCCGGCTGCCCGGGTCCCAGCGGTGGGTGCTCCTGGACCGCGATCCGGCCCTGCTGGCGTTGGCGCGGCCGAACGTCCCCGTGGGGCGGGTGGAGACGCGGGTGCGCGACCTGGGATCGCTCGGGGCGGCGGACCTGGCCGGGTGCACGCTGGTGGCGGCCTCGGCGCTGTTGGACCTGCTCACCCGGGCGGAGGTGGAAACGCTGGCCCGGGCGGTCGTGTCGGCGGGGTGTCCGGCGCTGCTCACACTGTCGGTCGTGGGGAGGGTGGACCTGTCCCCCGCCGACCCGCTCGACGCGAGGGTGGGACGGGCCTTCGACGACCACCAGCGACGCGGGGGCAGGCTCGGGCCCGACGCCGTCGACACCGCGGCCGACGTGTTCCGGGGGCTGGGGGCGGGTGTGCACGCGTTCGCCAGCCCGTGGCGGCTGGGTCCGGAACGGGCCGAACTGACGCGGGAGTGGCTGCGGGGCTGGGTCGGGGCGGCGGCCGAGCAGGAGCCGGGACTGCCGGTGACGGGGTATCTGGAGCGTCGGCTGGCGGAGTGCGACGGGGGGCGGCTGCGCGCGGTCGTCCACCACACGGACCTGGTGGTGCTGCCCGGGGCGGCCGGTCCGGGGCGTCCGCCGGGGACGGGGCCGTCGTGAGGACGGTGGACGCGTCGGGGGTCGCACGCGAGGCGGAGGGGTCACGGGGCGGACGCCCCGCCGGCGCGCTCGGGCGCACCGGGTGGCTGCGGGCGCTGGTGGGGGCGGTGGTCCTGGCGGCGGTGGTGTGGTGGTTCCCGGCCGGGGCGTTCACGTCCGCGTTCGGTGTGGTGGACGTCGGTGCTGTACTGGTGGCGCTCGCGGTGGGCGCGTACACGACCGTGCTGAGCGCCGCGCGGTGGTGGGTGGTGGCGCGCGGGGTCGGTCTGCGGCTGCCCTTCGCGCGGGCGGTCGGCGACTACTACCGCGCCGTGTTCCTGAACGCCGTCCTGCCCTCGGGGGTGCTCGGCGACGTCCACCGCGCGGTCAGCCACGGCCGGTACGCGGGCGACGTGGGTCGCGGGGTGCGCGCGGTCGTCCTGGAGCGGCTGGCGGGGCAGGTCGTCCTGGTGGCGGCGGGGGCGGGTCTGCTGTTCGCGCTTCCGGCCGCCCTGCTCGGCCCCGGAGTGCGGGCGGTCGGGGTGTCCGCCGGGGTGCTGGCGGGGATGGCCGCGGTGGTCGCGGCGGGGCTGGTGTGGGGCCGGAGGCGGCGGCCGCGCTGGTGGCGCGCCCTGCGGGAGACGGTGGCCGACGCCCGCGCGGGCGTGCTCGCGCGCGGGGCGGAGGTGGTGGGGCTGTCCGTGGCGGCGCTGGCCGGTCACGTGGCCCTGTTCGTCTTCGCCGCGTCCCTGGCGGGGGTGTCGGCCCCGGTGTTCCAGACGGTGCCGCTGGCGGTGCTGTCGCTGATCGCGATGAGCCTGCCGGTGAACGTGGGCGGGTGGGGTCCGCGCGAGGCGGTCACCGCGCTGGCGTTCGGCGCGGCGGGGCTGGGCGCTGACCTGGGGGTGACGGTGTCAGTCCTCTACGGGCTCCTCGCGCTGCTGGCGGGGCTGCCCGGGGCGGTGGTGGTCGTCGTCCGGTCGGCGGGCCGCCGCCGCGGTCAGGGCGTCCAGGTGTCCGCCGAGGGCGGCGACGAGAGCGGCGAGGAGCCGGCGGCCCTTGTCGGCCGTGGCCAGTGAGGGGCGGCCGACCACGCCGGTGGGGGTGTAGGGCGCCAGGCCCAGGGTCGGCATGTGGTCCCGGGGGCCGGTGACGTGGTCGGCGCGGCCGGGGCGGACCAGTTCGGGGTAGGTGTGCAGCAGGACCGAGGTCTCCAGCTCCCCGGCGTGCATGTCGGTGTCGTTGTCCGTGCTCATCCCGGCGGCCCTCCTGGCGGCCTCCCACTCGTGTGCCTGGGGGAAGAGCGCCATGGTGCCGCGGGACTCCTGGACGACGTTGGCCAGGACGTGGTTGCCGCCGTGGCCGTTGACCAGGACCAGCCGGGTGCCGCCGAGGGAGGCGGCGACGTCGGTGACGACGGCGTGCAGGGTGCGGGCGGAGATACTGACGGTCCCGGGCCAGGCGGCGTGCTCCTGGGAGCAGGAGACCGTCAGGGGCGGCAGGAGGCGCACGGGGTGGTGGCGGGCCAGTTCCCGGGCCAGGACGCAGGCGATGACGGTGTCGGTGACCAGGGGCAGGTGGGGGCCGTGCTGTTCGAGGCTGCCGACGGGCAGGAGCGCGACACGGGCGTCGCGTTCCCCCTCCTCGACGGTGGTGGTCAGCGGCAGGAGCGAGAGTGTGAGGTCGTCCATGTGCCCCAGTATCGCGGCGCCGCGGGGGCGCACCTCCCGGGTGCGGCGGTGCCGGGGAGGTACACGCCGTGCCGCCGGCATCGTCGACAGGGTCCCCACCGGCGGCGAGACTTCTGGAAGTCGCCGTCCACACACGGAGAGAAGGTGCTTCGCGGTGCCGTGGTCCACGACTCGACACGTCGCGTCGGCCGTACTGCTGTGGGTCCTGCCGATCTCCCTCACCGCCTGCTCGTCCCCCGGCCACCCGGCCGGCCCCGACGTTGCTCCGCCGACCGGGAGCGTCGGGTCCTCCCCACCGGCCGCCCCGCCCGACCCCCTCCGCAGGGACGCGGAGTTCGCACGTCTGGAGGAGGAGTTCGGCGCCCGGCTCGGAGTCCACGCGATCGACACCGGCACGGAACAGGCGGTCGAGTTCCAGGCCGACGAGCGGTTCGCCCACTGCTCCACCTACAAGGTGCTGGCCTTCGGTGCCCTGCTCGAGCGGACCCCGGTCGACGGACTCGACCGGGTCGTCACCTTCTCCGGTTCCGACCTGGTCTTCCACTCCCCCGTCACGCGGGAGCGCGTGTCCACGGGTATGACGCTGCGCGAACTCGGCGACGCCGCGCTGCGCCACAGCGACAACACCGCCGCCAACCTGCTCCTGGCGGAGCTCGGCGGACCGGAGGGGTTGAACGGGGCCCTGCGCGGGATCGGCGACGAGGTCACCCGGGTGGACCGGTTCGCGCCGGGGATGGCGGAGGCGCTTCCGGGTGACGCCCGCGACAGCAGCACCCCGCGCGCGCTCGGCACGAGCCTGCGCGCGTTCGCCCTGGGCGGTGTCCTGCCCGAGGACAGGCGCGGCGTCCTCGTCGCCATGATGCGCGCCAACACCACCGGGGACGACCTGATCCGCGCCGGGGTCCCGCAGGGCTGGGAGGTCGGGGACAAGACCGGAGCGTGCGGCTACGGCACCCGGCACGACATCGGCGTGCTGTGGCCGCCGGAGGGCGCGCCCCTCGTCCTGGCGGTGATGTCCAGCCGCGACGAGGCGGGGGCGGGGTACGACGACGCCCTCGTCGCGCAGGCCGCGGAGGTGGCGGTCGGCGCCCTCGTCCAGGGACCGTGAGTCCCGACGCCGCGTGGGACGGTCCCGTCGCGGAGGGGACTTTCGGCGCGTGTACGGGAGCGGGGCGCCGACGTAGGGTGGAGGTCGAACCCCCGTGTCCGGGCCGTACCGACACCCGGACCGGTCCTCGACCTGGAGGTGGGCACGATGTCCACACCCGCACGCAACTGGTCACGGGCGGTCGTGATGGCCGTCGCCCCCGTGGCCCTGGTGGCCACGGTCCTGTACCACCCGTACCTGCCGGGGATCGTCCTGACCCCGGAGTCCGTCGCGCTGGTCGCGGAGGCCGATCCCGGCCGTTGGGCCACGGCGCACCTGATGTCGGTGGGGGCGGTGGCCCTGCTCGTCCTGGCCTTCCAGTCGCTGCGCGGCCGTCTGCGGGACGCCGGTGAGGAGCGGTGGAGTTCCTTCGCCTTCCCGCTGGTCGTCGTGAGCGCCGTGCTTATCGGCGCGGTGGCGGCGATCGAGTTGACCGTCGGGACGGCGGCCCTGGCGGGCATCGACGCCGTGGCCCTGTCGGAGGCCGTGCGGCCGTGGGCCCTGACACTGTTGACCCCTGGCCTGACCGCCTTCCTGGTCGGGTCGCTGGCGTTCGCGGTGGGCATCGCCCGCGCCGACATCATGGACCGGCCGGCGAAGGGCGTGGTGGCGGTGGCCATGGTCGTGATGGCGCTCGCGGTGATCGTCCCGGCCTCCGTCGCCGGCTACGTTCTGGGCGTCGCCTCGATCGTGGTGTTCTGGCCGCTGGCCCGGGCGACCGCGCGGGCCGCGTCCGCGTCCGCGTCCGCGACGAAGGCTCCGCCCCTGGGCGAAGCCGGGTGGGAGCACAGGCGCACCGCCCCGCGTCCCCGTTCCGCCGAGGAGCACAGGGGCCTCCTCCGCGGCTTGGGCCGGCGGGGGTCGCGGGCGCACCACTGACGTCGGGCGGCGGGGCCCGGCGGCTAGGGTGGTCCGGACCCCACCCGACCGACCTGGAGGCCCACACGTGGACGCCGTGCTCTTCGACATGTTCGGGGTGATCGCCCGAGACCAGTCCCCGGAGGGGCGCGCCGCCCTGGAACGAACCGCCGGTGCGGCGGGGGCGGACTTCTGGGAGGCGTACTGGCGTCCGCGCCAGGCCTACGACCGCGGCGACCTGGACGGGCCCGCGTACTGGACGGCGGTGTCCGGGCACCTGGGCGTGTCGTTCGGCGACGAGAGGGTGCGGCGGCTGATCGCGCTCGACGTGGAGAGCTGGTCACGCGTGGACGAGGAGATGGTCTCGTTCGTCACCGGGCTCGGCGACCAGGGCAGACGGTTGGGACTGCTGTCCAACATCCCCGCGGAGATCGCGGACTACTTCGGCCGCCGCCACGCGCGGGTGCTGGAGCCCTTCTCCGTCCTCGGGCTGTCCAGCCGGATCCGCCGGGCCAAGCCCGAACCGGAGGCGTTCGGGTGGGTCCTGGAGCGCCTGGAGGTACCCGCGGAGCGGGTGCTGTTCGTCGACGACCGCGCCGCGAACGTCGACGCCGCGGTCGCCCTGGGACTGCGGGGGCACAGGTTCACGTCCCTGCGGGCCCTGCGGGAGCACCTGCGCGAGGGGTAGGGACCGTTCTGGCACGGACCCCGGCGGGCCGGTCTTCTCCTCCCCCAGTGGGACCCATCAGGACGATCCGCCCAGAGTGGGCCATCACCACCCGCCTTCCGGGGTGACCGGTGGTTCTTCGTCGTGATCAAGCTGTGATCGTGATAGGCCTCTATGTGTCTGCATAACTGTGTGTAGTCAAGCATTCACAGAAAGGGATGACTGTGGCCCGCTACTCCACTGTCGCCGCTACGAGTCTGGCCGCCTGCGCGCTGGCCCTGTCCGTCGCCACCCCGGCCCACGCCGCGGAGGGCACCCTGTCCTTCGAGGTCATCGACTGGAGCAAGCTCGAAACCACGGAGCACGTCATCGCCGACGCGGCACCGGGGTCCTGCCACGCCGTGCCGGAGGAGGTGCGCGCCGAGGAGCGGACGACGGAGTTCTACAGGTTCACGAACAACACCGAATCCCCGGTCATCCTCATCCGGAACGCCTGCGACCAGTTCGAGGCCAACGGCCGGGCCCAGGCCGTCGGCTACGTCGCGGCGGGCGACACCGTCCGCGAAATGCACGCGGAGGCCCAGTCGGTCATCGTTCTGGGAGGTGCCGCCGCGGAGGAGGCTCCGGCCCAGGAGGGTTCCGCCGAGGCGGCTCCGGAGGCGGCCGCGCCGGGTGAGGCGGCCCCTGCTGAGGCGGCCCCGAGCGAGGCGGGCCCCGCCGAGGCGGCACCTGCCGAGGCCGCTCCGGCCGAGGCCGCCGCGCCTGGGGAGGCCGCGCCCGCCGAGGACGTCTCCGCCGAGGAACGCCCGATGGTGGACATGTAAGCGTCCGACCAGCGAATGCCCCGTCGGCCTCCGGCGGGGCATTCACCTCTCTCCAACCCCTCCCACCTGGGTAAAGGCGGCGGATCGGTCCGTGACACGCCCCTGGGCGCGTGCCAGTCTGGTCGTATGAACGAGAAACAGAAGGCCGTCCTGGAAGGCGGACCGAAGGACCTTCCGCACCGGATCGTGCCCGCCCCGCGCGCGGGCGACGACGTCAAGGTCCCGTTCCGCGGGGGCTACGAACACTTCTCGGCGACGGCACGGCACCAGTACACGGACGAGGGCGACCTGCCCGTCTACGAGTGGACCTCACGCACGGAGATGGTCTCCTAGGGTGCGGGAAGGCCGGCGCCCGCGGAGCGGTGGAGGTGTCGGGGACCGGCCCCTCCCCCGGCGGTGCACGGCCTGGTGGTGCCCCGGGAGGAAGTGCGCGCACGGGTGTCCTAACCTGGAACCGGTCCCGGCCGTCGAACGCCGGGACCTGCCGTGTCCAGCGAAGACGACCCCGGGGAACGACTCCAGTGAGCATCGAACCGCGACTGACAGCGACGGCCTTCCGCGTGGTGGCGGTGGTCGAGGCCATGACCTGGGCCGGACTACTGGTCGGTATGGGCGTCAAGTACCTCGGCAACGGCGACGAGACCGGCGTGCACGTGTTCGGCCCGCTGCACGGCGCCGCGTTCATGCTCTACGTGGCGCTCACCGTCGCCGCCGCGCTGCACCTGCGGTGGGGCCTCTGGCCGACCCTGGTGGCGCTGGCCGCCTCCATTCCTCCCCTGGGCACCCTGCCCGCGGAGTGGTGGCTGCGCCGCACCGGCCGCCTCGACCGCCCGGCCAAGGACGAACGGACCCCCGAGCCGGTCGCCTGAGCGGCCCAACGCTCCCTTCGAGGGGCCCGCGACGGTGCAGTGGTCCCCTTGCCGTGCACCGGGAGGCCTCACCCGTCGTGGACGGTGATGGCGTATCCCTCCGGGTCCACGAAGGCGAAGTGCAGACCGAACGGGCTCGGCGCGAGGGGGCGGGCGATGCGCACCCCGGCCTCGACCAGCGAGTCGTGCAGGGCGGTCGCGTCGTCGCACTTCAGCCACAGCGCGACCCCGAGACCGGGGGTGGCGGCGGAGTCCAGGTCCACGCCGGGCAGGGGCGGGCGGATCGCGAAGGGGATCGGGCTGGTGCCGAAGACGACCGCACCGGGCGGGCCGCCGGGAGACCGGCGTAGGCCCAGGTGCTCCTCGTAGAAGGCGGCGGCACGTTCGACGTCGCGCGCCTGAAGACCGACGAAGTCGGGTCCGGTGACGGTCATGCATCCTCCTTGATGTCAAAACTCTGACATCAAGGATGCTAGGCGCGGCCCGAATGCATGTCAAAATGCTGACATGAATGGTTTCCCCGACCCGGACGAACGCGTGGGCTACGTGCTCAAGCGGACCGCCGCCGCACTGCGGTCGGCGATGGACACCGCGCTGCGCGGGTGCGACCTCACCGTTCCGCAGTACGCCTGCCTGGAAATGCTCGACCGGCGCCCCGGACTGTCCAACGCCGAACTGGCCCGCGGCGCGTTCGTGACCCGGCAGTCGATGAACGTCGTCCTGCGCAACGCGCAGCGCGCGGGCCTGGTCGAACGCCCGGAGGACGAGAGGGACGGCCGGGTCATGCCCGCACGACTGACCGGGGCGGGCCGCGAGGTCCTCGCCCGGGCCCGCGCCGACGTGGCCGTCATCGAACGGCGCATGGTGGGCGACCTGCCCCCTGAGCGGGTCGACGCGCTCCTGGCCGACCTGCGCGCGATGGCCGCGGCGTTGGAGGCGGGCTCCTGACGCGGAGGGACCCCGGACTCACCGCCCACCGGCGCGGTCGGCGGTCCCGGCGGGCACGTCCGCCCGAGCAGGTCCAGGTCGCCTGGACCGAACCGCCCGGAGGGGGTCCTCTCCCGCCGGGTGGAACCACCCGTCCCCTGGTGGCAGGGGGCCCGCGCCTCACATCCGCCGGAACGGGGCGTCCCCAGCGCGCGAGGACGCGGGTCAGCGCGTCGGCGACCGCGCACCGGTCGGCCTGCGACCGTGCCAGGCGTCGGCCAACAGCGACGCGACACCCGCCCGGTCGGGTACACGGGGGTTGGGGTAGGGCCGGTGCGTGGCGAGCTCCGCGGCCCGGGCCAGGTCGGCCTCGGCCATCCCCAGTTGCCGCAGCGAGGTGGGCCCGCCCGCGGCGGCGGCGAGGTCGTACACCCCGCCCGGCGCGTCGTCCGTCCCGAGCGCCTCGGCGACGCGGTCCATCACGCCGGGCACGGCGGGCGCGTTGTGGGCCATCACGTGCGGCAGGACCACGGTGTGGGTCTGGGCGTGCGGCGTCCCGAACGTCCCGCCCAGAACGTGGCAGAGCTTGTGGTGCAGCCCCATGCCGACGGAGCCGAGGCAGGTCCCGGCGAGCCACGCGGCCTGGAGCAGGCCCGTCCGGGCGTCCGCGTCCGAGGGGTCGGTGGTCAGCGCGGGCAGGGCCCGCGCGATCCGTCGGACGGCCTCCAACGCCATACCGTCGACCATCGGGTTGGCCTCGGGCGCGTACAGCGCCTCCACCGCGTGGGCCAGGGCGTTGACGCCGCTGGCCACCGAGACCGCCAGGGGGAGGCCCAGGGTGAGGTCGACGTCGTAGACCACCGTGTCGGGCAGGATCTCCGGTGCGGACCGGGTGACCTTGCGCCCCTCCTCCGTCTCTCCGAGCACCGGGGTGACCTCGGATCCCGCGTAGGTGGTGGGCAGGACGACCTGGGGAAGCCCGGTACGCACGGCCAGTGCCTTGGACAGGCCGGTGGTCGACCCCCCGCCGACGGAGACGAGGCAGTCGGCGTCGTACTCCTGTAGGACCCCCATGGCCCGATCGGTCACCCCGACCGGTGTGTGCGGGGCGGCACCGTCGAACTCCGCCACCACCAGAGGTCCCAGGATCCGGCGCACGCTGTCCGCGATCCGTGCCGGGACAGGTGTGGACAGCAGCAGCACGCGGTCGGCGCCGAGCCGCCGGACCTCCTCGCCCACCCTCGCCACGGTGCCCGCCCCGAACACCACGCGCGCGGGGTTGGCGGTATGGACGAACCCCTGCATCGAACTCCCCCGCGCATCGTGGGCCGCGTCGTGTCCGGGCATCCGGGTACGCGGGCCGAGGGAGCGGGGTCCCCCGCACGTTCGCCCTGTCCTGCCGCACGGAACGCGCACGGACCGGGACGCTGGCGTCCCCGGGTCGTCGGTCGGCACGACGTCCTACTCCACCAGCCAGTCGTGTGCCCGCCGCACCCCGTCGGCGGTGATCCGGTGCCCTCCGGGGTGCCAGTGCTCCCGCACGTCGGCCGAACGCTCCACCAGGCTCTCCACCAGCCGGTGGGCCGAGTCGGACGGCGCCATGGGGTCCTGCTTCCCGTTGGACAGGAGAACCCGGGTTCCGGACAGGTCGTGCCGGGGCGGTTCGGGGACCGGCAGCATGGCGGAGAACAGGACGGCCTCGGTGAGGGCGTCCGGGCGCAGCAGCGCGACGGCCGCGGCGATGTTGGCCCCGTTGGAGAACCCGACGGCCACGGTCCGTCGACCGCCGAACCCGTACCGTTCGCGGGCTGCCAGGACGAAGTCGGCGAGCTGGTCGGCCCGCCGCACGACGTCGTCGGTGTCGAAGACACCCTCGGCGAGCCGGCGGAACCATCGGGCCGCCCCGTGCTCACTGACCGGGCCGGCCGGAGCCAGCACCGCCGAGGCGGGGCTCAGCTCGCGGCCCAGGCCGAGCAGGTCACCGGGGCTGCCACCGGTGCCGTGCAGGAGCAGCAACACCGGGGCCGCGGGGTCGCCCTCGGTGAAACGGTGTTCCAGGGGCAGTGCGGCGTCCACCCGGACTACACCCCCTCGGCTTCCCGTCGCGCCAGGATCTGGGCGACCTCGGGGTTGTTCTCGTCGGGCAGGCCCAGTTCCGGCAGCGCCGCCCGGATCCGCTCCCGGTCGGGCTCCAGCCACGGCGGCAGCTTGAGGGCACGGCCGAGTTCGAGCAGGGGTTCGTCGACGTCGAAGCCGATGTCGTCGGTGGCGATCTCGAACAGGGTGCCGCCCGGTTCCCGGAAGTAGATCGAGTGGAAGTACCGCCGGTCCAGGATGTCGGTGACCCGCAGGCCCCTGCCCACGAGCTCCTCCCGCCACGCCTTCTGGGTGGCGTCGTCGGGGACCCGCCAGGCGACGTGGTGCACCGTGCCGCCGGCGACCTGCCCGCGGGGAGCCTCCGGCGTGACCAGTACGTCCACCAGGGCGCCGGGACCGCCGTCCCCGGCGGCGAACCGGATCCGGTTACCGGTCTCGGCGACGTGGCGCAGGCCGAGGCCGTCGGTCAGCATCTCGGCGGTCGCCTCCTCGCGGTCGACCTGGAGTGTCACCGAGTGCAGGCCGCGCACCGCGTGTTCGGCGGGGACCAGCGGGGTGTCCCACGGGTCGCGCGGATCACCCTGCGGGTGCGCGACCAGGGTGATCCGCAGTCCGTCGGGGTCGAGGAAGGCCAGGGCCTCCTCCTCGCCGTGGACCCGGGAACGGCTGGTCTGGACCCCGATGCCCGCCAGGTGCCGCTCCCACCAGCCAAGGGATGCCTCGGGGACGGAGAAGGCGGTGCTCGTGGCCTGTCCGCTGCCGTGTCGGCCGCCGGCCACGCCGTTCCAGGGGAAGAAGGTCATCAGTGTGCCCGGCCTGCCCTCCCCGTCCCCGTAGTACAGGTGGTACACGGCCGGGTTGTCGAAGTTCACGGTGGTCTTGACCAACCGCAGCCCGAGGGCACGCGCGTAGAACTCGACGTTGCGCCGGGGATCACCACCGATCGCGGTCACGTGGTGCAGCCCGCTCGTCCGGATCGGCATGACCTGCTCCTCTGGTCGTTCGTCCTGGTGTGTGCCGGGGAGGGGCCGGAGCGGCGTCGGCGCCGCTCCGGCCCCGGGGTCACGCGGCCTGTGTCCGGCCGTTGCCGAGCGCGGCCGCGATCGCGACCGTGCGGCGGGCCTGGACCCGGGCGGCGTCGCGGGTGACGTGGTCGACCTTGTTCTGGCCCTGGCCGTCGACGTGGCCGGTGCCGTAGGGGTTGCCGTCGACGAACTTGGCGCCGTCGGTGTAGCCGGGGCTGGCGATGATGCCGCCGAAGTGGTGGATCGTGTTGTACAGCGCGAGCAGCGTGGACTCCTGCCCTCCGTGCCGCGTGGCGGTGGAGACGAACCCGCTGTAGACCTTGTCGGCGAGCTGCCCCTGCTGCCACTGGCCGCCGAGGGTGTCGATGAACTGCTTGAGCTGGGAGGCGACGTTGCCGAACCGGGTCGGGGTGCCGAACAGGACCGCGTCGGCCCAGACGACGTCGTCCGGGGTCGCCTCGGGGATGTGGCCGGTCGCCTCGACGTTGGCGCGCCAGGCCGGGTTGGAGTCGATCGCGGCCCGGGGAGCCAGCTCGGCGACCCTGCGCAGTCGGACCTCGGCTCCGGCCTCCCTGGCCTCCGCGGCCAGGATCTGCGCGATCTCGGCGATCGTACCGGTCGACGAGTAGTAGACCACGCTCAGCTTCACGGGATGGGACACGGTGCTCCTCCTGACGGGGTGTCCTTGGTGGTACATCCAGAACAGTATCCAGGTAATATCTTCCTGGCAAGTAATATTTAGGCAAGATACTTGCTCAGGAGACATGACGTGGAACACAAGGAGCGGGGCACCGCGCGGATCCGCGCAGGAGCCCCGCGCACGCCGCCGGGGCCCCACCCGCACGCACATGCACCGCGACCAGGGAACGGCGCGCCAACGGAAACCGAAAGAGATTCGTTGAACACGAAGAGTTACTGTTACCGGAGTGCATCCATCCCAGGGAGGTTCTCATGGCCCTCGACGCGGCGGATCTGGCCACACCGGCCGGCAGCCTGCTCACCCCGGACGACTCGGTCCTGATCCTGATCGACCACCAGTCCCAGATGGGCTTCGGGGTAGGCGGCACCGATCTGGCCGGAGTGATCGACAACACCGCCCAGCTGGCCGCCACCGCACGGCTCTTCGACGTTCCCACGCTGCTCACCACCGTGGGCGAGGCGTTCAGCGGTCCCGTGTTCGAGAAGGTCGTCGCCGAGCTCGACGAGAGCGTGGTGGCCGAGCGGATCGAGCGGTCGACGGTCAACGCCTGGGAGGACGAACGCGTCGTCGCGTGGGTGCTGCGGACCGGTCGGAGGAAGCTGGTCATCGCCGGACTGTGGACGGAGGTCTGCGTCGCCTTCCCGGTGCTCTCCGCCATCGAGGTCGGCTTCGGGGCCTACTTCGTCGAGGACGCCAGCGGCGGAGTGTCCGAGGCCGCCCACCGGGCCGCGGTGCACCGGATGATCCGCGCCGGAGGCGTCCCGGTCACCTCGGCCCAGTACCTGTACGAACTGCACCGCGACTGGGCCCGCGCCGAGAGGTACCAGGGCGTCGTCGACATCGCCAAGAAGTACCAGGGCGTGTTCGGCGTCGGGATCCAGTACTACCAGGACCAGACGGCCAGGGCCGGGGGCGGCGGGCACTCCTGACCCCCGCCGGCGCGGGTGCGGCGTCAGGGGCGGGCGGGCGGTGTCCGGCGGTGGTCCACCCCGGTCCGCAGGTCGCCCCGCGCGGCCGGACTCTCCGCTCCCGGCACGATGTCGGTGTTGTGCGCCGAGACCACGACCCACGTCGGGTCGGCCCACCGCGCCACGAAGGAGAGGACCCCGCGGCGCGTGTCCCCCTCTCCTCCGTCCGGCAGTGTCTGCCCCGAGACCGTCCACCGGCAGTGCACGACCGCGACGTCGGGGCCGAGCCGCCGTACCCGGACCCGGGACACACCCATGACCGCGCCGGGAAAGATCACCCGCAGACCGTAGGCGTGCGCCCGCCGGATGCTCTCCCGGTCGCGCCACCACAGCCCGACCACGTTGACGAAGTCGGCGTCGGCCGCGAACAGGGCCGCGATCCCGTCCGCGTCACCGCGGTTCCAGGCGTCGGCGAACCGGTCCGGCACGTCCTGCGGACGGTGCACCGTCATCACGCCACCTCCCCGTCTCCGGTGACCAGGACCCGCTCCGGCCTCGCGGTTGACGTCGGTCCACAGCTTTGACCGGTCGTTGACCGCGGCCGTGACGTCCACGCAGGCTCCGGGCGCCTGGACCTCCCCCGGGCCCGCGTACTCGCGGCAGTCCCCCCGGGACCACCGCTCACCGCCGACGCCGTCGCCGCGGCGCAGCCCGAGGTCCATGTCGTCGGTCGCCCCGGGGTCGGTGTTGACCGTCACGGCGCAGTCGTACCCCGTGGCCGAGTCGTCGAACGCGCCGCCCACCAGCGGCCCGGGCAGGGTCAGCGTGGTACCGGTGGGTTGCGGCGTGGCCGGGCCGACCGCCCTGGCCTCGTCTCCGGTCCGGTCGACGACCCCGGCGCTCTGCCATCCGAGCGCGACGGCGAGGTCGCCGCGGCTCATCCCAGCCGCGCCTGGATCCGGTCCACGTCCACGTGTTCGGCCGCCGTCAGCGGCGCGCCCGACCGGTCGCGCAGACCGGTGGCCTCGGCGAGGAGCTTCCCGGCTCGTTCCACGTCCCCGACCAGTGCGTACGCGCCCGCCTGACCCTCCAGAGCGAGCGCGATCGCCCTGGGGTCCCCGCTCTCCTCGGCCGCTCCGTGCGCCTCCTCGTGCCAGGCCAGGGCGAGTTCGGCGTCTTCGCGCTGCTCGGCGACGTATCCCAGCTGGGTGAGGATGAACGCCAGACCGATCCGGCTGTCGGCCCCGCGGTTCCAGTCCAGCCACCGGTGCAGCAGCCGTTCGGCGCGCTCCAGGTCACCCGAGCGCCGTGCCACCAGGGCCAGTCCGGCGTCGGCGAACTGCTCGCCCAGAGCGTCCGCGTGTGCGGCCGCGATCTCCCTCGCCCTGGTGAGCAGCTCCCCCGCCCGTGCCAGGTCACCGCGGAGCAGCGCCACGCGTCCGAGGCCGGAGAGCGCGCGTGCGGCCACCGTCCACAGCTGCAGCTCCTCGGCGATGCGCCGCCCCTCCTCGTGGCGGACCGCCATCCCGTCGAGGTCGCCGAGCGCCTCGAGCACCGCCGCGGTCACGTGCGCGGCCTGGAGCAGTCCCCAGCGGTCGCCCAGGGCACGCATCTGGTGCTCGCTCTCCTCCGCCAACGCCAGCGCCATCTCCAGATCGCCCCGCTGGTGGGCGGCGTCCGCGAGCTGGATCCGGGTGACCGCGGCGCCCCACGGGTCGTGCGCCGCGACGGCCTCCTCGTGCGCGGCACGGACACACCGCACGGCCTGGTCGGTGTCGCCCAGGCCCCACCTGGTCATCTCCAGGAACCAGGCCAGCCGGCCGCGGGTGACGGTGTCCGGGACGATGGTCAGGGTCCGCCGCGCCTCGTCGCGGGGCCGCACGTCCTTCGGATCCGACAGGGCCGCCCGCCACACCCGGGCGCACGCCCGCGCGCCGGGCGACCCGCCCCGCAACGCCAGCGCGCGGTCCAGTGCCTGCCTGGACTCGCCGGTCCTGCCCCGCAGGTGGCGGTACCAGCACAGGGCACCCGCGAGCCGCAGGGCCAGGTCGGCATCGGCCTCGCGCACGGCCGTGTCCAGGGCGGCGCGCAGGTTGGCGGCCTCACAGTCCAGACGTTCCAACCAGGACCGCTGGGCGGGCCCGCGCACCTTCGCGTCGGCGTGTTCGGCCAGGTCCGCGAAGTGGCGGGCGTGCCGCAACCTGGAGCGGCGGGTGGCGCCCGCCTCCTCCAGCCGGTCGAGGGCGTAGGCGGCCACCGACTCCAGCAGGTGGTAGCGGGACCCGGTGGGGTGGTCCGCGACGACGACCAGGGAGCGGTCGGCGAGTGCGCCGACCGTGTCCAGGACGGTGCCCTCCCGGTCGTCGCACACCGCCTCGGCCGCGGCCAGGTCGCAGCCGTCGGCGAAGACCGCCAGGCGGGCGAGCACCCGGCGTTCGACGGCGGTGAGCGGCTCCCAGCTCCAGTCGATCATCGCGCGCAGGGTCCGCTGCCGCGCGGGGGCGTCGCGGCGGCCCACGCCCAGGAGGGCGAAGCGGTCGTCGAGTCGGGCGGCGAGTTCGTCCACGCCCATGTGCCGCAGGCGGGTGGCGGCCAGTTCCAGGGCCAGGGGGATGCCGTCCAGACGGTGGCAGACCACCGCGACGGCGGAGGCGGTGCGCGCGTCGAGCGTGAACGCGGGAGCCGCGTCGCGCGCCCGTGCGGTGAAGAGCCGCACCGCCCCGGACCGGGCGAGCGCCTCGGTGTCGTCCGTGTGCAGGGGCAGGTCCAGCGGGGGCACCACGAATCGCCGTTCTCCCGCCACGTCCAGGGGCACCTGGCTGGTGGCCAGGACGGTCAGGTCGGGCACCTCGCGCAGCAGCCGGGCGACGGTGTCCGCCGCGGACGCGACCACGTGTTCGCAGTTGTCGAGCACGACCAGGGCACGCCTTCCGCGGAGCAGGCCGACGACCCGCTCGAACGGGGAGGGACCCAGGTCGTCGCGTCCGCCGAGGACCGCCGCCAGGACCGCCACGGGGTCCCCCTCCGCGGGCAGGGGCGCGAGTTCGGCGAGCCACGCGCCGCCCGGGGCCGTGGTGTCGGCGAGCCGGGCGGCCGCGGCCAGGGCCAGGCGCGTCTTGCCGACGCCGCCCGGCCCGGTCAGGGTGACCAGTCGCCGCTCACGGGCGAGCGTGACGAGCCGGGGTACCAGCTCCTCGCGTCCTACCAGGTCACTGACGGACGCGGGCAGGTTGCCGGTCGGCGTGCGGACGGCGGGTGCCGGCGTGAGCGCGGGGTCCTGTTCCAGGAGGGACCGGTGCAGGGCGACGAGGTCGGCTCCCGGGTCGACCCCCAGGTCCTCGGCGAGCCGGGAGCGCAACCGGTCGTAGGCCGCCAGCGCCTCGCCCTGGCGGCCCGCTCCGTACAGCGCGCGGATGAAGGCGGCGTGCAGCCGTTCGCGGAAGGGGTGCCGGTCGACAACCCCGGTGAGGTCGGCGGCCAGCGCCGCGTACTCGCCCAGGTCGAGGCGGACCTCGGCCCAGTCCTCGACGGCCGTGACCCGCGACTCCTCCCACCGGGCCACCGCCGGGCGCACGGCGTCGGTGTCGGCGAACTCGACCAGGGCGGGGCCGCGCCACAGATCCAGTGCCTCGGTCAGCAGGTCCGCACGCAGGCAGGGGTCGGAGCCGTCCCGGGCCGCTCGGACGAGTGCGGCGAAGCGCGCGGCGTCGACGTCGTCGGCCCGCAGCGCGTAACCGGGGGCGCTGTACCGCACCAGGGTGCGGGCACCGGGTTCGGCGCGGTCGAGCACGCCGCGCAGCTGGGAGACCCGGGCCTGGAGCACGGCGGCGGGGCGCGCGGGCGGGGAGTCGCCCCACAGGACGTCGACCAGGTGGTCGGCGCTGACCGTCCGCCCCTCGGCCAGCAGGAGCGCGGCGAGCAGGGCGCGGACCTTGGTGTCGCGGACGCGGACGGGCACCCCGTCGTCGGTCCACACGGCCAGCGGTCCCAGCACCCCGAATCGCATGCGCCCAACGTAGCGGCCCGCGGGCGGGCCCGTAGCGGACCCGTGGGGGAACCGTGGCGGCGGCGGCCACCGTGGGGGCACCAGTCAGCGGCCGACCGGCCGCGGGAACGGCGAAGGAGAAGCAGATGGGTGCCTACGAGGGCAAGCGGGCCGTGGTGATCGGCGGAACGCACGGTATGGGCCTGGGCGTGGTCGAGGAACTCGTGGCCGGTGGAGCACGGGTGCTGCTGACCGGGCGCAACGAGAGGAACCTGGAGGAGGCGCGCGCCAAGCTCGGCCCCGAGGTGCGGGTGGTGCGCTCGGACGCCGCGGACCTGACCGACGTCGACGCGCTGTCCGACACCGTGCGCGAGGCCCTGGGCGGGGTCGACTTCCTCCACGTCAACGTCGGGGTGTCCGGCATCGCGCCGTTCGCCGAGGTCACCGAGGAGGACTACGACTGGATGTTCGGCGTCAACACCAAGGGCGCGTTCTTCACCGTCCAGCGCCTGCTCCCCCTCATCGCCGACCACGGATCGATCGTCTTCACCAACTCGGTGACCAACGTGCTGGGTGTGCCGGGGATGAGCGTCTACACCGGTACCAAGGCCGCGCTGCTCGGTTTCACCCGTGTCCTGGCCTCCGAACTGCTGCCGCGCGGGATCCGGGTGAACTCGGTGGCGCCGGGCTTCATCGACACCCCGAGCATGGGAGTCCCCGGCCTGACCGGGGAGCAGCGCGCCGAGTTCATGCGCGCCGGCGACGCCGCCACCCCCATGGGCCGCCACGGCACCATCGCCGAGGTCACCCGGGTCGTGCTCTTCCTCGGCTTCGAGGCGACCTTCACCTCGGGTCAGGAGATCCTGGTCGACGGCGGCCTGGGGCTGGGGCTCAGCGCCGAACTGTAGTCGGGCCCCGGGCGCGGTGCGCGGCCGGATCCGCCGCCGCCCCCCGCCCGCCGGGAGGGCGGCGGTGGTCAGGCCACCAGGAGCGTCAGCAGGACGACGCAGACGAGGAACAGGGCCAGCGCCGCGCCCGCCACGGCGAGGAACGCCCGGGTGGTGGTGAGGGAGAACCTGCGGTACCTGGTGTCCGACTCGACCACCATCTCGCCCATGAAGCCCGGGTTGAGCCGGTGCACGACCGCGTTCACGGCCTTCTCCAGCACCTCGTTCTCCCGGGCGTCCCGGATCATCCCCGTCAACAGCACCAGCTGCGGGTCCACGCCCGCGGCCTCCGTTCCCGCCGGGGGGAGTTCCGCTGTTCTCGGGGGGATCTCCTCGGTGGCCTCGTCGTCCGCGCTGTCGGGACGGGTCCGCTCGGCGGGGTCCTCCCCGGGCCGCTCGGTCCGCTCCCGGATCCGCGGGGCGGGCTCCTCCCGTCCCGGAGGCGGCGGGGGCTCCGGAGGTGCGGCGGCGCCCACGCGGCGCGTGGTCCTCGTCCCCTCCCGCGACGACGCGCCCGCGCCCTCCCGTTCGGCCCTGCCGTGGAGCAGGTGGACCAGCGCCGCGTAGGCGTCGGCGCCGTCCCCGTGGGACCTGACCCGCCTCCACTCGTCCTCACCGAGGACCTCGGCTCCGGTGCCGAGGCGGCCGATCAGCCACCGGGCGACGACACGGTGGCGCCGGTCGTGCCCGGTCGGGGCCGACAGGTCGACGACGCGGGCGTCCTCCTCCGCCCGCGCGCCGGCCGGGGGCGGCCGGAAGGCGATCCTGGGCCGCTCCGACCGGTTCGCGGACCACGTCGGCCAGGGCTCGTGTGTACTGAACGACCAGTCGACCCCCCGGAACAGGGGATCCCGGGCGCGCCCCAGGATCCCGTGGAGCGCCTGGTAGACCCCCCACAGCAGCGCCAGGCGTTCGCGCTGGCCGATCACCCTGCCCCCGTAGGTGGTGAGGACGTCCACGGGGGTGAAGGGGTCGGTCAGCACCGCCGTGACCAGGGTGAGCAGCCCGGCGCTCCCCAGGGCGTCGCCGTTGAGGGCGGCCTTGTCCGCGCCGACGTCGTCGCGGGTCAGGGCGGGGACCGGTCGCAGCGCTCCCCAGCTGCCGATCGGTGCGGAGGGTTCGCCCGACCAGCCGCGGGCGGCGAACACCAGTGCCGGGGAGGGCGTGACCGTGCGCCCCACCAGGGCTCTGGCGGTGTTGCCGCGGCCGTCGCGGTCCAGGGTCTCGGGCACGCGGTACAACAGCGCGCCCTGTCCGTCGTCGTACCACCGGTACCAGTAGCTGCTCTCCGCCTCTCCCGGGGCGAACTCCGGGTTGGCGACCTTGTTCAGCCGCGTGTACCAGTGGGCCAGCCTCTGGTAGCCGTCCTCGGCCTCGCGCAGCGACGTGGCGCTGGGGCCGAACCCCTGCCCCAGCAGGTTGCTCTGCCGGTAACTGAAGTGGATCTGGTGCAGGGCGGGGTCTCCCCCGCCGCTCGTCGTCGTCAACGTCCCGCTCCCCCCGCATCGTCGGTGTCGATCACGCCGGTCATCGCCAGGAGGGTCACGAAGGGGCTCAGGACGCGCTGGGGCCGCACGGGGCGGGCGAAGAGCTTGCGTCCCGGCACGTCGGGCCCGCCGGTGGCGGAGACCGCGTGGATGGCGCTCGTTCCGAACTCGGCCCAGGGGCGCAGCCACGCGTCGGCGTGGTCGAACCGCGTGACGAACGCGTACAGGTCGCGGGTCTCGGCCTCGATCCGGGCCGTGTCCGTGTCGGGGGGACCGTCGCGCAGCCACCGGTCCACCGGGGCCTCGAAGCGGAACCGGTCCGCCTTGGACAGCACGAGCACGGCGGCCTTGTCCCCACGGTCCGGCACCACGTCGAGGATGGCGCTGAACGCGGCGTCCGGCACCCCCCTGGCCAACTGTTCGGCGTCGATGACGAAGAGGAACGCGTCGGCCGCGTGCAGGAAGTCCTTGTTCTCCGCCTGGCTGAGGACGGACAGTTCGTCCCCGGACACGTCGAAGAAGGCGACGGCGGTGGAGCGGGCGCCCGGGTCCTCGGCGTCGCTCAGGACCAGTCCGACCTCGAACTCCCAGATGTTCTCCGCCGTGCGGTCGAGGATCTGGCCGCGCTCGAACAGCGGCCGGACCCGCGTGTTGAGGAAGCGCTCGTAGCGGCCGGTGTCCAGCGCACTCGCCGACAGTCCGAAGTCGTCGAGCCCGCGGTCCCGCACGGCGCCGATGACGGAGGCGAGCAGGTGCGTCTTGCCCGATCTGGGGGCGCCGACGATGGCGATGACCACGGGGGCGCTGTCCACGTACCGGTGGGGCAGGTGGTGGGCGGGCAGCCGCTCGCCGCGGTTGGGGCAGCGCAGGTGGGCGCCGCGCATCAGCCGTGCGCGCAGCTCCGGTGAGGCGTCCTCGGGGATCCGGAGTTCGTGGTAGGCGCCGTCGTACCAGACCCACAGCTCGTCGCGGTCCAGCCCGACCCTGCTCAGGCACACGGGGCAGGTGACCCTGGAGTCTTCGTCGTCGCTCACGCTCACCCTCCCAGGAGGAGTGTCAGGGCCACCGCGACGGCGGCCAGCAGTCCGGCCACGACCGCCCCGGCCCACCAGTACCGCCGGAGCAGGAGGGCCAGACGGCGCCCCGGGGTGGGTTGGACGAGCCACTCGTCGCCGGGGCGGGGGTCGGGTTCGGCCTGGTCGTCCCGGTGCTTGCGCCGTACCCGTTCGTCGTAGCGGCGGTACCCCGCGTCGAGGCCGTCGTCGAGGAGGCGCCGGTGCGGCACGCGGCCGGTGAACCGCTCCACGAGGTCGTCGGCGGTGGGGCGGAGGTCGGCCCGGTGCTCGAAGACTCCGCTGAGCCCGGCGGCGACCCCCTCGAACCGGCTCAGGGGCAGCCGCGCCCCCTGTTCGACGTCGTGCCCGGTGAGCACCTGGAAGAGGAGCATGCCCGCGGACCACACGTCATCGCGGGCGTCGCACCGGCCCGTCCCCTCGCGTTGCTCGTGCGACGCCCAGGGGCGGGCGCCCTCCGCGGTGCGCGGTGTGCCGACGACGGTGGCCGAGGTCAGATCGGCGACCTGGACCAGACGGCGGTCGGGGTCCCAGCGGACGGTCCCGGGGCGAATGTCGCGGTGGACGAGACCGGCGGCCGCCAGCCAGCCGAGCGCGGTGAACAGTCCGTCCGTGAAGGCGGCGCGCTCCTCGTCGAAGAGCTGCCGGTGACTGAGCAGTTCGCCGACCGGGCGGCCGACATACGGCTCGACCAGTGCGAACGGGGCCACGGGGTCATCGTGGAAGCCGACCAACCGGGGGATCTGCGCCGGGTGGTCCCCGCCCGCGCAGCGTGCGACCCGGATCCCGGCGAGGACGGCGTTGTCGAGCAGGGTGAAGGCGTGCCACCGGTCGCCGGTGCCGCCCGCGGCGCCGACGGCCAGGCGCACGAGGGTCTCCTCGCCCCCGTCGGTCTCGACCCGGACGAGGTGGCGGGTGAGGGGGATGCGCGGAGCGGGCGGGGGGAGGTCGCGCACGTGGGTGACACGGCACGGGACCTCGTTCCCGTCCGCGTCCTCGTCCGGGGTCCGGTAGGTGGCGTCGAGGTCAGCCATGGCCGCCTCCCCCGTGTCCGGAGTGCCAGTCGGTGCGCACCGCGCCGGGCCGGAGCGGAACCAGGCGGAGCACGCCGACCAGGTGCCCGCCCGCCGTCCAGACGGTGTCCCCCCGCCCGTCGCCCCGGGTACCGGGGAGGAGCGCGCGGGGGGCGAACCGGACACCCGGCGGAGCCCCGGAACCGGTGTCGAGCAATGCCAGGTGGGCGGGGTCGCAGAGTTGGAGCATCCGACCGGACAGGTCGTGGTCGAGCACCCGCGCGACCCGGTCGGAGGCCACCCCGCCGGGGGTGGCGCGTTCCCGCCCCGGGTCGGCGAAGGCCGGGGGTTCGTACGGTCCGGCCCGGCCCAGGTGGTCGAGGAGGCCGTCGGCCAGGTCCGCGGCGGTCCGGCGGACCCGCTCGTGGGGGTCGACGGCGCGCCCGGTGGCGGCGCGCGCCTCGTCCCAGACGGGGCCCAGCGCGGTGGTGGTCAGGTCCACCAGGTCGGCGCGCAGTAACGACTCCAGATGGGCGGCGTTCTCCTGGTCGGGTCCCCGACCGGAGGAGGGGGTGCCGCGTTCGGCCAGCTCGGCGAGGGCTCCATCGACGGCGCGTACGGCGCTGGCGGCCGCGATCGCCGTGTCGGACAGGCGGGTGCGGGCCCCGGACAGCCGTTCCTCGTCCCGGACCGTCCGGTCGACCAGCCGGGTCAGCTCCGACACGGCCGGTCCGACGCGTTCGGTGCCGAGCCGCGCGCGCCACCGGCGCACCCGCCACGACCAGGACACGGCCGTCGACGCCAGCCCCAGGCCGACTCCGAGCAGCCCGCCGACCACAGCCGTGACCGGGCCGGCGAGCGGTGAGGCGGGTCCGAGGAGGGCGGCCGCCCCCGTCCCCGCGAGCACCCCGGCCAGAGCGGCGACGGCGTGCGCGCCCAGGGTGGCCCCGTCCGGTTCGCGGAGGCGGCGCAGGGTCAGGGCGAGCAGGGCGACCCAGCCCGCGGCGACCACCAGCGCGACGGTCGCACCGGTCCCTCCCCCGGCCAGGGCGGGCAGCAGCGGCGCGGCGAGGGCGACCGGCAGCAGTTCCGGGAGGGGGGCGGGAACGGGTACCGGCGGAGGGCGGCGGAAGGCGTCCAGGAGATCGTCGGGCACGGCCCGGCGGACCCCGGGCAGGGCCGCGCGACCGCCGGAGGGACGCAACCGCGCGGCGGCCCGGTCCAGGTCCGCCGCCGCGTCGGCCAGGGTGCCGCCGTGGTCGAGGACACGGCGGGGCCGGTCGGCGAGGGCCCGAAGGGCCTTCCCATGGTCGTCTCCCCCCGTGTCCGCACCGCCGCCTCCGGGACGGGCGGCCCCGGTGGCGGACCGGTCGGCGGACGGTGTGCCCAGGCCCGCCAGGACGGTCTCGGCTCGGTCGCGGCAGGAGGCGAGGGCCCCGGCGAGTCCGGGCAGGTCCTCGGCCACCAGCCGCCGGGGCGTCGTGGCGGCCACCGGCCCGGTCCAGCCGGTGAGCGCGTCCAGGGCGGTTTCGGTGTGCGTGAGCCACGCGTGCAGGTCCCCCTCCTGGGCGCGCAGCCCGCCGTCTCCGGAGGCGGCGACCTCGGACGCACCCCGGTGGGCGCCCTCGACGAGGTCGACCAGGGGCGCCCCGGTCGGCGGAGGCGGGTTCGGCGGGTCGGCGGGGCGTTCGCGCGAGGTGAGCTCGCGTGCCGCGCGGGTCAGGGCGGTGACGACCGTGTCCGTGCCGGTCTCCGAGCCCGCCCAGAGCACTCCGGGCGAGGCGGTCGACTCGGGCAGGGACTCGCCCAGGGAGACGACCCGGTCGAAGACCTCGGGCAGGTGGAGGAGGTCGACGAGCGTGTACAGGCCGATCCCCGAACCGGGCGCGGCGCCGGGGTGTGGCTGGGGTGCCTGGAACCGGCGTGCCACCCAGTCCACACCGGTCTCGTCGTCGACCCACAGGGTGGTGACGCCGCGCCCGCCACCGATGTGCCCGGGCCGGTCCAGGCGGGCGCCGCCGGGACCGTCGGACAGTCCGCCCACGGCGACGCACACCACGGTCGACACGCGACCGCTCACGAGGGCGTCCTCGTAGGCGTCGGCGTGCTCGACCAGGCGGTCGGTGTCGTCCAGGAGCAGGAGCCGGGTGGAGCCGGTCAGCGGGCTTCCCGGTCCGAACCGCTCACGGACCCTGGCACGGGCCTCGGCGAGGATGGTGCCGCGCAGGTCGAGGTGGTGGACGCTCATCGCCAGGGATTCACCGCCCCTCGTTCCGGCGGGCCACGGCCTGCTCCAGGGCGGCGAGGTTGGCGCGCAGCGGCGCGGCCGCACCCTGGAACTCCGTGTCCAGGGCGTCGGGCAGGAGGGAGGTCCAGAACTCCCGGTACTGCCGGACGCGGCCCCGGTGGGAGCTGTGCAGTTCCTGGGCGAGGGCGTCGAGCCGTTTGACCTCGGCGTCGGCCGTCTCCCGCAGGCCCCGGTAGACCTCGTGCGGTTCCCCGGGTCTGCCCTCCACACCGCCGGGCAGCTCGTTCATGAGCTGGGCGCAGAACTGGCGGGTGATGGCGTCCTCGCCGTTGAAGGCCCACAGCTCGTAGGCGCGCAGCAGGCTGCCCCAGGACGACGCCTCCTCCAGCGGGGTCAGGCGCAGCGGCATGGTGACTCCGCCGCCGAGGGTGAAGTGGACCTCGTCCGGGGAGCGCGGGTCGCCGACGACGCTGGCGCGGCCGTTCCACATGGCGTTGAGCAGCCGGTGCAGGATGTACACGCGGTGCTCCCCGGTGGTGGCCAGGTAGCCGAAGTCGTAGCCCAGCCGCTGCCGCCACCGCAGGTGGTCGCCGGGCTGGGGGTGGTACAGGGCGTCCGACCAGTGCCGCAGGACGTCGCGGACCTCCTGGACCTCGGTGACGCTCATACTGGTGCGGAACAGTACGACGCTGAGCGTCTCGGCGCTGACCGCCCGGAGCTCGTAGGTGATCCCGGGGCCGCGGGGCAGGGCGAGCGACTCCATGAGGTGGTGCTCGATCAGCTCGTTGCGCCCGGGGGCGTGGTAGGTGATGAGGACCCGCAGCGGTCCGCCGCCCTGGGGGACGAACCCGGCGGGCAGGAGTCCGGCCAGCTGTGCGCGGAACTGCGCCAGGTCCTCGTCCGCGATGGGGGCGTCGCCCTGCTGGGTGGCCCGGGCGAGCAGGTCGGCCAGGCGCGGCAGCAGCGGCTGCTGGGTGGGTCCGGGGTCGCGCAGGAACCGTTTGACGGCGGCCTTGAGGATCTCGCGCAGGTGGCTGACGGCCGTCTGGGGGGACTGGTCGAGGCTGATGTCGTAGGCCGTGCGCCAGGCCTCGGTCCCCACGAGGACGCGGACGAGGTCGGCGTCACCGGCGTTGGCGGGCAGTCGGCCCTCCTCCTGGAGGGCGGCGGCGAGGCGGTCGCGGACCCGGCGGTAGAAGGGTTCGAGGTCCCCGCCGACCGGGGGCAGGAGGTAGGACACCCCGGTGCGCGGCCGGTAGAGCTGTTGGGACTTGCGCTCGAAGTACTCGGGGTCGCGCTGTGCGTGGTCCTCCAGTGCCTCGGTGAGGGTGGTCAGGTCACCGCTCAGGCGGGTGGCCGCGCGGGACCAGCGCGGCGCGGTGCCGGCCCAGGCCTCGTGCCAGAGCACCCGGTTCCGCCACTCGAACCAGCGGTCCTGGTCGGCGCGGGCCTGGGCAGGCAGGGGGTCGCTGTACTTGGTCTTGACCAGCCCGCCCACCCGGTCGGTCAGCGGTGGGACGGACGGGGGCGCCTGGGTGACCCCGTCCGGCGGCGGAGGACTGTTGCGCCGGTGGTTGAGCAGGCCGAGGACACCGAGGCGGACCACCTCGGTGGCGGCGCCGGGCTGCCCGACCACGACGCGGCGGGCGTGGAAGGGGTCGACGGCCGTCAGGAGGGCGCGGGTCCCGGCGCGGTGGTCGAGGTTCTGGGCGAGGTCGGCGACCTCCCTGGCGAGCCGGGACCGTCGTGCGGCCAGGGCGCGCTGCATGGCGTCGAGGCGGTCGAAGAGGGTGTGCCCGATGTCCTTGGCCCCGGTGGCGGGGCTGGGCTCGGCGAAGTCGCAGAGGGGCCGGGCCAGGAGGGGGTGCAGGTTGGCGGCGCTGAAGAAGCCCGTGATCAGGTCGCGGTCGCCCTCGGCGTCGTTGAGCGGGGCTCGCATGTCCTGTACGGCCGCGCGGAGCAGGCGGGAGCCGATGATGTCGGAGAGCTCGTCGACCGGGACGGTCATGGAGGCGACCAGCGCGGTCGACACGCCCCGGTTCCCGATCCCGGACTCCGCGCGTTCGTGGCGGTAGGCGGCGCCGTTGATGAAGCTGTCGGCGAAGGACTGGTGGGACTCGGTGCTCCCGGCGGTGTCCCCGCGCCGCTCCATGTCGGTCCCGGCCAGGGAGAGCACGAGCGAGACCACCGACCGGTGGAGGTCGTCGCGGCGGGCGCCGACGGGCCTGCTGAACAGGAAGGCGGTCTCCACCGTGGAGGGGCGGATCCGGACGCGGCCCTCCACCGGGTAGTGGACGTGGACCTCGTCGCGGCCGTGGGGTGGGGGGCGGGTGTCGTTGGCGATGGGGCCCTCGACGGTACCGCCGTTCTGGTGGTCGACCAGACGGAACATGTCCAGCAGCGCGCGTCCGGCGTTGAGGCGGGCGTGGCGTCCCCCGCCCATGCCCTCGTCGAAGGCCGACGGCATGAGGACCAGCGGGTAGATCTTGACGTGCAGGTCGGAGCGGGCGAAGGTGTCGGCGATCAGGTGCAGGTAGTCGTAGTAGATGCCCGCGCCGGTGCCGCCCGCCACGGAGAAGGCCACGAACACGTCGCACGAGCTGGGCAGGCCGCCGCCCAGGGCGTTGAGGTCGCCCGCTGAGGTGGCCAGGCGGTTGATTGCCTCGCCGATCCCGGCCACCGCGTGGCGGGTACCGCCGCGGAAGGTCTCGAAGAGCGCCGCCCGGCCCACGGTGGGGAACTGTCCCGCGCCCTTGCTGAGGGGGGCCACCCGGGGTTCGCCGTCCGCGGGCGGCAGCCAGGAGGACACGGTGTCCCCGGCGCTCAGCCGTAGGGAGCGGGCGACCTCGGGGTAGGTGGGAGCCGTGGGGACGAGGTCGTGGACGTAGTGGGCGGTGGCCTCGACGGCCTGGAGGTGCTGGCTGCCGGGCACCACCTTCTCCGGGATCCGGTCCAGTTCGGAGTGGTTGACGTCGGCGTAGACGAACTGGACGCAGGAGGGCAGTTGGTAGGGCAGCAGGTTCCCGCCCGGGCGCCGCTGCTGGAACTCGGTGCCGTCGGGTCCGCACAGTTCGTCGCGCAGGCGCCGTTCCAGCTCGGCGCCGATGAGGCAGCCGGTCCCGCCGAGGCCGACGTAGAGCATCGGCTGGTAGAGCTTCATCGCCATGGTGTGGGCCCTTCGGACGTGCCGTGTCGGGGGATGGGGGTGGGGTGCGGTGTCACAGGACCGGGTCGTTCTCGGACGAGTACCGACCGGGACCGCCGCCGTCGGAGGTCGGCCGGGGCTCGGACGGCCCGGGAGTGGGTCGGTGTCCGTCCTGTCCCGGCCCCGGCCCGGCTCCGGGCCGCAGACGGTCGTCGCTCACGACGATCCCCAGCTCGCCGTGGACGGTGGTGCTCAGGGCGCCGACCCTCAGGGGCTGTTCACCGCCGCCGGGTGAGCGCAGGCGCACCTGCTCCGTCCCCTCCCGGGTGAGGGTGAAGTGCGGGGCGCGCGGGTCGGAGGGGTGCTCCGGTCGGGGTTCGCCGCTGTCATCCCCGATCACGAAGGCGAACTCGGTGGAGCGACCGCCGCTGGGGGCGCGCAGGCTCCCCCCGAGGGGGCGTTCCTCGTCCAGGTGGAGTTGGACGACGAGCCCGCGGACATCGGCGGCGCTGAGCTTCAGCTCACGCCGGACGAGCAGGGACACGGCGCAGACCGCGGCGAGCACCAGCAGCGCCGTCCACGCCCACCAGTACCGCTCCAGGAGGGTGGGCGGTTCACGGACCTGCACGTGGTGGGGCTGGGTGGCGCCGATCCAGGTTCCGGCCTGGTCCGAGGCCACGAGTTCCAGGGTTCCCTCGCCGGGCGCCTCGACCTCGACGACCTCGTAGGTGAAGGCGACGGGGTCGCCCGCTCCGCCGGGTTCGGCCGTGACGGTGGCGGGGGTGATCCGGGCGGTGACTCCGCTCGGGGCGTTGAGGGTGAGCGCGACCTCCCGGGGCTCGGTCCCGTGGTTGGTGACGGTCACCTCCCCGGTCCCGCCCATGCCCGTCCACAGCTCACCGGGGACGTCGCCGAAGCTGACCGCGGCGCTGAGCGGGGGGCCGCCCTCGGCGATGCTGAGGGACAGGGTGCGCTGGTCGGCGGCCACGCCCGGGCCCCGGACGGTACCGGTGAGGTGGAGCGTGCCCTCCTCGTCGGGCAGGGTGAGCACACCGCTGAACTCACCGTCGCCGGAGACGGGGTCGGCGCCCGTGCCGTCGTCGCGGACCTCGACGGTCCGCCCGTCCAGGCCCAACCCCCCGGCGCTCAGGTCGAAGTCGAGCGACGCGAAGGCCTCCGGGTCGGTGATGACGTCGTCGTCGCGGGTGCGCAGGGTCAGGTGGACGTCCATTTCCCCGCCCGGTTCCTGCTCCCCGCCGTGGGTGAGGGTGGCGCGGATGCGGCCCTGCCACTGGGCGGTGGCGGTGACCAGTTCGTCCGCGCCGCCGGGCGGCGAGGTGAGCCGGACGGTCCAGGTTCCCGGGCGCGGGTAGCCGATGTGGAGGACCTCGACGGCTCCGTTGCCGCCGCTGTGGGCGATGGAGGAGCCGTCGTAGGCGTCCTCACCGAGCGGGACGGTGGTCCCCGTGGGGTCGAGGTACTCCACGGTGATGGCGGGGTCGTTCTTGTTGACGACGAGGGTGCCCTCGGTGGCGATGACGGGGATGTCGACGGTCAGGTCGAGGGTGTCGCCCGGGGTGAGGAGGTCGCTGTCGGGTTCGCCCAGGCCCGCGCAGGAGGCGGCGGCCAGGGCCTCCTGGAGCGAGCGCACGACGTCCTCGGAGCTGTCGGCCACGCGGGCGGTGGGGCGGGCGACCTCCTGGGTCTCGCAGGACCGGTCGTATCCGGAGGCGGCCATGTCGTCGAGGCGGTCCCGGTCGATCCGGTCGCCGAAGCCCAGCGGCCAGATCTGCACCCGGTCGTCGCGGGCCTGGGCGAGGCGGTCGTCGAGCGCGTCCTCGGCCCCCTCCCGGCGCTCGGCGGGGGTGTCGCCGTACTGGTCGTTGCGGGGAACGTCCAGGGCACCGTCGGTGAGCAGGAAGACGATCCGCATGGCCCCGTCGGGCCCGTCGTCCAGGTGTTCCAGGGCCACGCGCAGCGCCTCGGCGTGGTCGGTGTCGTTGCCCTCCCCGGCCTCGCGCCTGCGCAGGTCGGTGACGCAGTCGGCCAGGTACTGGCGGCCGGTGCCCTCGTCGACGACGGTGGGCTCGCACACGTCGCGGGCCGCGCGCAGTGTGCTGCCGCCCTCGATGTCGCTGCCGAAGCCGACCACCGTGACGCGGGATCCGGGGTTGTTGACGCTCTGCGCGATGGTGGAGGCGGCCTGGGTCTCCTCCTCGACGTCGGCGTCGGTGAGGCTGCCGGACTCGTCGACCAGGACGACCACGTCCAGGGGGCGGTCGGCGTCGGATCCGGAGTCCTCGGAGCCGTCCGGGGGCTCCGGTTCGCTCCGGGCACCGGTGTCCTCGTCCTCCGGATCGGAGGCGGACCCCGTCGGGTCGCCTCCGGGGTCCGTGGTGTCGGTGGACCGGACGGTGCCCGCGGAGTGCGGGGGGTCGGCGGCCGACGCGGGCGGGGGACCCGTGGTCGTGAGGATGAGGACGGCCGCGGTGAGTGGGGCGGCGTGTCGGGCGATCGTGGCGATCCCGTGGGAGCACGCCTGGCGCACCTGCCGAACCGAAACCAATCAGCCCCTCCTGCCCACCGGAACGGAAATTCCGTTCTCCGCGCGGTGTGTCGCGCACGAGGATTTTACGTTTTCCACCACCCCCTATCAATGATGAAAGTTTCCAGAGATACGAGTGTGAAAGAAGTCCCCTACTGCGCCATTGAACAGCGCATTTCGCTTTTCTGTTTCCGAGTGCCTCCGAGGAACCGGATGACGCCAGCACACCTGCCACCGCACCCCCTCCGCGCCCCCGCGACACAGAACCGACCATGGCGTTTCTCCGCGGGCGACCGAGCGGAAATGTGCGACCAGCACACGAACAGCGGCACATATCGCGAGAAGTATTCAGGAAGACTCACACAGCGGTCCCCCTGTTCTCGGGGGCGGCGCCCCCGCCGGACGGTTCCAGGCGCCCCAGGAGAGGGAGGAAACGGCCGGTGCGCGCCGCGTAGGAGCGGTAGGCGACGCCGTGCGTCCGCAGCAGGTGGGGCTCCTCGACCAGCCGTACCTGCACCTGCGCGGCGACGGCCAGGGTCACCAGGGCCGCGACGGAGAGCGGTCCGGGCAGGGCCACGGCCATCCCCGCGAGCAGGACGGCCATGCCGGTGAAGACGGGGTTGCGCACGAGGGCGAAGAGCCCCGCGGTGACCAGTGCGGTGTCCTCGCCCTCCTGGACGCCGACCCGCCAGGAGTCGCCCATGCCCCTCTGGGCGGCCAGGACCAGCAGCAGCCCGGCGGCCATGACCGCGACGCCGAGCCACCCCGCGAGCGGGAGGCGCGCGGAGGCCCCGGTGGCGATCGCCGTGACGGGCGCCGCCGTCCCCAGCAGGCACGCGAGGGCGAACAGGACCGTGCCCCACCACGGGGCGCCGAAGGCGGAGGCGTCGGGGCGGCGGAACCCGGTGTCCCCGGTGGCGCGCCAGGACCGGAGGGTGCGCACGCCGAACACCAGCGCCAGGCCGGTCAGGTAGAGCACGAGTGCGATGACGTTCATACCGGCTCCCGGGTGGGTCGGGCCGCGTTGCGCGCCCTGGTCGAGGGGGGTTCGGCCGCGGCGGTCCGCCCGGCGCGGACGCCGTTGGCGATGACCAGGACCTCGGCCAGTTCGTGGGTGAGGATCACCGCCGCCAGGCCCAGCACCCCGAACGCGGAGAGCGGGACGAGGACGAGCAGGATGCCCGCCGACAGCACCAGGCTCTGGAGCATGATCCGCCTGGCGCGGCGCGCGTGGGCCAGTGCTCGGGGCAGGACGCGCAGGTCCTCGCCCATGAGGGCGATGTCGGCGGCCTCCACCGCCGCGTCGGTGCCCATCGCGCCCATGGCCACGCCGGCGTCGGCGGCGGCCAGGGCGGGGGCGTCGTTGACGCCGTCGCCGACCATCGCCACCGGTCCGTGTCGGCGCAGGTCGGCGACCAGCGCCGCCTTGTCCTCGGGGCGCAGGTCGGCGTGGACCTCCCCGACCCCGGCGCGCGCGGCCAGGGCCCGGGCGGTACGTTCGTTGTCACCGGTGAGCATCACGGTGCGCACGCCCATGCGGTGGAGGGCGGTGACCGCCTCGGCGGCCTCGGGACGCGGGTCGTCGCGGATCGCGACCGCGCCGACGAGGCGCCCGTCGGCCTGGACCAGTACGGTCGTGGCTCCCTGTTCCTGGAGGTCGGTCACCGACCGGGCCAGCGGGCCGGGGTCGATGTAGCCGGGTCGGCCCAGCCGCAGGGCGACCCCGTCCAGGGTGCCGGTGAGGCCGCTGCCGGGCACCGCCGCCACGTCGTGGGCGGGTTCGGCGTCGGGGTGGGCGGCCAGGATCGCCGCGGCCAGGGGGTGCTCGCTGCGCGCCTCCAGGGCGGCGGCGGCACTAAGGACCTCCTGCCGTGTGCGCCCGGGGGCGGGCTCGACGGCCACCACGGCCGGTGCGTTGCGGGTGAGCGTTCCGGTCTTGTCCAGGGCGACCACACGCACCGCTCCGAACGCCTCCAGGGCGGCCCCGCCCTTGACCAGCACCCCGGAACGGCTGGCCGCGCCGATCGCGGCCACCACGGTGACGGGGACGGAGATGGCGAAGGCGCACGGGGAGGCGGCCACCAGCACCACCAGGGCGCGCTCGATCCACACCCCCGGTTCCCCCAGCAGGGAGCCGACGAGGGCGATGAGCGCCGCGACGAGCAGGATCCCCGGGACCAGGGGGCGGGCGATCCGCGCGGCCAGGCGCTGGGCGGCGCCCTTGCGGGCCTGTTCGCGTTCGACGATGTGCACCACGCGGGACAGGGAGTTGTCGGCCACCCGGGCGGTGACCTCGACCTCCAGGGCACCGCCGCCGTTGACCGTCCCGGCGAACACCTCGGTTCCCGGGGTCGCCTCGACCGGCACGGACTCTCCGGTGACGGTGGAGGCGTCCAGGGTGGAGCGGCCGGAGCGCACGACGCCGTCGGTGGCCGCGCGCTCGCCCGGCCGTACCAGGAGGAGGTCGCCGACGGCGAGATCGGCCGGGTCGACGGTGCTCTCCCGTCCCCGGCGCAGCACGGCGGCCCGGGCGGGCACGAGGTCGAGCAGGGCCCGCAGCCCGTGGCGCGTGCGGGCCACGGCGTGCTCCTCCAGCGCCTCGGCCAGGGAGAACAGGAAGGCGAGCATCGCCGCCTCGCCCATCTCGCCCAGTGCGATCGCACCGACCATGGCCACGGTCATCAGCGTGCCCACGCCCAACCGGCCCCTCAGCAGCGCGCGCAGGGTGCCGGGGACGAACGTCCGTCCGCCCGCCGCGACCGCGGCGGCCAGCAGCACGGTCGCGACGACGGGGACGTCGGCCAGCCACCCGGTGAGCGCACCGGCCAGCCAGAGGGCGCCGGCCAGGCCCGCCCAGCGCGCGCCGGTCGAGCTCCACCAGGTCCTCGGGGTCCGCCCGTCCCCGAGTCCGGGCGGGGAGCAGGTGGGGTCACCGCAGCCGTCGGTGTCGGCGGCCCGCTCGGCGGTCTCGCGGGACCGTCCACCCGTCCGCGCGGTGTCCGCGCAGCAGGAGCAGGCCGCGGAGAGCGGCGCGGCGGAGGGCGGGCCGGACTCCGGGGTCGGGAGCGGGCGGTCGCGGGGCGGCCGGGGGGTGTCGCCGCCGCAGCACGGATCGGACACGGCTCAGCCCTCTCTCGCGGCGGGTTCGAGGTCGGGGTCGGGCAGGAGGAGGGAGAGCAGGGCGTGCCCGGCCCCGGTGAGGCGGTACATGACGAGCTTGCCGTCGCGGCGGGAGGCGGCCAGGCCGGCGGTGCGCAACTGCCGGGCGTGGTGGGAGACGAGGTTCTGCGACGAGGAGCAGACCCAGGCCAGGTCGCACACGCACAACTCGTCGGCGACCTGGAGGGCGCGGGCGATCCGCAGCCGGGTGGGGTCGGCCAGGGCCCGGGCCCGGTCGGCGGCGGGACGCGCGTCGTCGTCGGCGGGCACACGGGCGCGGACCCGCTCCGCCTGGGGCAGGTCGATACAGAGGAGTTCGCAGGAGTCCGATGACATACCAACAAACTAACGCTCGTTGATTTGTTTGGTCAACCGCGCGCCGCCGCACCCCCGGGCCCGACCACGGGGATGAGCAGCGCGGTGACGTTGTCGTGCCCGCCGGCGGCGAGCGCGTGCTCGACCAGTACGCGCGCGTCGGCCGCAAGGCCGTCGCCGCACCCCGGACCCGACCGGTGGCGCCGGACGGCGGCGCGCAACTCCCCGGCCGAGGGCAGGTACCGCCACAACCCGTCCGTGCACAGCAGCAGACGCCCGGAGACCGACGGCCGGAGGCTGCGGACCCGCCGCACCGGCTCCTCGGCGTCCGCGCCCAGCCAGGCGGCGATCGCGTCGTGGGCGCCCGTGTCGTCCTCGGTCAGCGCGAACCCCGGCCCCTCGTCCGGCAGCCAGTAGGCGCGGCTGTCGCCGACCCAGGAGACCCACATCCCTCCCGCGCCGACCACGGCCGCGACGTACGTGCAGGCGGGCGCGGCCACCAGCGCGGCCCGGTCCGACCGGGGCGACATGGAGACGCCGTCGCACACGACCCCGACCGTCCACTCCCCCGCCGCGACCACCCTCATGGCGTCCGCGTTGACTCCGCGCCGCAGCCCCCGGTCGCTGACCCCCGCCGCACCGCCGGCGGCCCCACCCTCCACCCGGGAGCGGAACGACGGCTGGGCGGCCCCGCAGTCCCAGCAGCGACCGTCCGGGGCGACCGTCCCACGACACAGGACACAGTTCTCGTTCTCGTCCATACACACCCCACCCTCCCAGAGACCCCCGATCCGGCCCCAGGCCCCCGGCCCCCGGCCCCGAAGGCAGGTTGCGCTCCTTGGCTCCGTCGGCAGGGGATGGTTCACTGGCATCAGTGCGATCACTCTGAGTACTTGCACGAACACGACCCTGCGGGCGTGGGAAGGGACGGGCGGGCATGGCGCGTGACGCGTTCGCCGAGTGGCAGGTGCGCTTCGGCCGCCCGGGCGCCCTCGTTCTCCGGCGGCTGGCCCAGGCGAGGGCCGACCACGGCTCCGTCGGCCCCGACGACCTCGACCGCATCGCCCGGGAGGCGGGCTGGCCGGTCGCCGCGGTGACCGGCACAGCCTCCTTCTACGCCGACTTCGCCGGTGGAAGGCGCGGTCGGCGGCACGTGCGCGTCTGCGAGGGGACCTCGTGCTTCGTCACCGCGGGGAACCGCCACGCCGAACGGTTCGAGGCCGCGCTCGGCGTCCGCCGCGGCGAGTGCGCCGCGGACGGCTCGGTGTCCCTCCAGGGCGTGTACTGCCTCGGGTTCTGCTACGCCTCCCCCGCCGCCATGGACGGGACCACCCCGCTGGTCGGTCCGGCGCCGGGCGGACCGGCGCCCCCGATCCCCTACCGGAACGCGGCCCGCCGCGCGGTGGTCGGCGCCGGGCTGACCGGCGAGGAGGAGGCGTGGGGGGTGTGGCCCCGGGTGCTGGCCGACGGATCACCGCAACGGGTGCTCGCCGAGGTGGCCGCGTCCGGCCTGCGGGGACGCGGCGGCGCGGCCTTCCCCGTGGCGGACAAGTGGTCGGCCGGCGCGCGCGGCCCGGCGCCCCGCTACGTGGTGGCCAACGGCGACGAGGGCGACCCCGGTTCGTTCGCCGACCGCCTGCTGATGGAACGCGATCCGCACCGTGTCCTGGAGGGGCTCGCGCTCACCGCCCTCGCGGTCGGGGCCCGGCGGGGCGTCGTGCTGGTGCGCTCGGAGTACCCGGCGGCGGTGGAACGGATGCGGGCGGCCGTGGCCCAGGCCCGCGAGGCCGGACACCTGGGGGCCGACGTGCACGGTCACGGGTTCGACCTCGACGTGGAGGTCGTCGAGGGCGCGGGCTCCTACGTGGCCGGGGAGGAGACGGCGCTCCTGCGCGCCCTCCAGGGACTGCGGGGAGGTGTCCGCGCCCGGCCGCCCTACCCGACCGACCGGGGGCTGGCGGGGCGGCCCACCGTGGTGAACAACGTGGAGACGCTCGCCGCGGTGCCGTGGATCGTCCGGCACGGCGGCGCGGCCCACACGGCCCTGGGCGTCCCCGGGGAGGGCGGCACCAAGCTGGTGTGCCTGAGTGAGCGGTTCCAGCGGCCCGGGGTGTACGAGGTCGAGTTCGGGGTGTCGCTCAGGTTCGTCGTCGAGGAGCTGGGCGGAGGGCTCAGGGACGGGCGGGCGCTTGGCGCGCTGCAGGTCGGCGGGCCGCTCGGCGGGTTCCTCGGTCCCGGGGAGCTCGACCTCCCCCTGCGGGCCGGGGCACTCGCGGACGCGGGCGTCGCGCTGGGGCACGGCAGCCTGGTGGCCGTGGACACCGGGGTGCCGCCCGACGCGCTGCTGCGGCACACCTGGACGTTCGCCGCCTCGGAGAGCTGCGGTGCCTGCGTGCCGTGCCGGGTGGGGACGCGGCGGGGGCTGGAACTCGCCGAAGGGATCGGCGGGGCGGCCGGGCACGCCGACGAGGTGCTGGCGGTCCAGGACCGGCTGGCGGAGGTGATGGCGGTGGGCAGTCTGTGCGCGTTCGGCCGGGGCGTGCCCGGCGCGGTGCGCAGCCTGGTCCGCGTCTACCGCGACGAGCTGACGGGCGGGGGCGCGTGATGCGGGTACGGGTGGGCGACCGCGTGGTGGAGGTGGCCGAGGGGGCCACCGTGCTGGACGCGGTGCGTGCCGCCGGCGCCGGGGTCGCCGCCCTGTGCCACGACGACCGGCTCTCCGCGCGGGGTTCGTGCCGGGTGTGCCTGGTCGGCGTGGACGGCCAGGGGGTCGTGGCCGCGTGCACCGCCCCGGCGGACGAGGGGATGACCGTGCGCCCCGACGACCCGCGGGCGGCGGAGGCGGCGCGCGGAGCACTCGAACTGATCGTCTCCGAGCTGCCGCCCCGTGCGCTGGACATGCCCGCCGACCGCAGTGAACTGGTGCGCGCCTGCCGGGACCTGGGCGTGCCCGGGACAGCGTTCACCGGAGCGACCCACCACCGGGGCCGGGACCACTCGCACCCGTACGTGAAGCTGGACCGGGACCTGTGCATCGCGTGCGGGCGCTGCGTGCGCATGTGCTCGGAGGTGCAGGGCACCTTCGCCCTGGAGCTCACCGGCCGGGGCTTCGACACCGTCGTGACGGCCGGGGACGGCGGACCGTGGATCTCCTCGCCGTGCGTGGGCTGCGGCGGCTGCGTGGACACCTGCCCGACCGGCGCGCTGGCCGAACCGGGCCTCCTCGACCCGCGTCCCGTCCAGCACACCACCGCCACCACCTGCGGATACTGCGGGGTGGGCTGCACGCTGCGGGTCCACGTGCGGGACGGGGCGGTGGCCGCCGTGACACCGGGTCGGGACGGGCCGGTCAACCGGGGCCACGCCTGCGTCAAGGGCCGCTTCGCACACGCCTTCACCAGCGCCCGGGACCGGCTGACCGAGCCGCTGCTCCGCCGCGGCGGCCGGGGGTCCGCGCTGGAGCCGGTGTCGTGGGAGGAGGCGCTCGCCTTCACCGCCGAGCGGCTGGCCGCCGTCCGCGACCGGCGCGGCGGCGGGGCGATCGGCGTCATCTCCTCGGCCCGCGCCACCAACGAGGAGAACTACCTGGCCCAGAAGTTCGCGCGCGTCGTGCTGGACACCAACAGCGTCGACAACTGCTCGCGGCTGTGCCACGCCCCCACCGCGGCCGGGTTGGACGCCGCGTTCGGGTGGGCGGGCGGCACCGCCCCGTTCGAGGAGGTCGACGAGACCGACTGCGTCCTGCTGGTGGGGGCCAACCCGACCGAGGCGCACCCGGTCGTGGGCGCGCGGATCAAGCAGAGGGTGCTGGCGGGGGCCCGCCTGGTGGTGGTCGACCCGCGCCGCTCGGAGCTGGCCGCCCTGGCCGACGTCCATCTGCGCTGCCGGGCGGGGTCCAACGTGGCGGTCCTCAACGGACTGGCGCGGGCGCTCCTGGACGGGGGCCACGCGGACGAGGAGTTCCTGGCCGCCAGGGCGAGCGGTCTGGACGCGCTGCGCGCGCTGCTCGACGGCCTCCCGGTCGGCGCGTCGGCGCGGACCGCGGGTGTGGCGGAGGCGGACCTGGTCGAGGCCGCCCGCCTGTACGGGAGCGCCGAGCGGCCGGTCATCGTCTACGGTCTGGGCGTCACCGAGCACGCCCACGGCACCGACGGGGTGCGCGCTCTGGCCAACCTGGCGATCCTCACCGGCAACGTGGGGGTGCCCGGCGGCGGGATCATGCCGCTGCGCGGACAGAACAACGTCCAGGGCTCCTCCGACATGGGCGCGCTGCCCGACCTGCTGCCGGGTTACCAGCCGGTGGCCGACCCGCGGGTGCGGGAGCGGTTCGGCCGGGTGTGGGGGCACCCGGTGCCCGAGCGCCCCGGGCTGCGGATTCCGCAGATGTTCGACGCCGCCCTCGACGGCCGGTTGGGCGCGCTGTACGTCATCGGCGAGGACATCGCCCGGACCGACCCCGACAGCGACCGGGTGCGGGCCGCGATGGACGCGTGCGCACTGGTGGTCTGCCACGACCTGTTCCCGTCACGGACGGCGGAACTGGCCGACGTGGTCCTGCCCGCCGCGTCCTTCCTGGAGAAGGACGGGACCTTCGTCAACTTCGACCGCCGCTTCCAACGGGTGCGTCCGGCGCTCGACCCGCCCGGTCGGGCCCGTACCGACTTCGAGATCCTGCTCGCGCTGTCCCGGGCCATGGGCGCCGACCTGGGCTGTGCCACCCCGGCGCGGGCCATGGCCGAGTGCGCCGCGCTGGCTCCCCCCTTCGCCGGGATCTCGCACGAGCGCCTGGACCGCGACGGCCCGCTGCACTGGCCCTGCCGCGGCCCCGGGGATCCGGGTGAGGCCGTGCTGCACCTGGACGGGTTCGCCACCCCCGACGGCCGGGCGGCGCTGGCCGCGCGCCCCTACCTGCCTCCGGGTGAACAGCCCGACGCCCGGTTCCCCCACGTGCTGATCACCGGCCGCCGGCTGGACCACCACAACACCGGGTCGATGACGCGCCGCACGCCCAACACCGAGCTGACCGGCGCGGAGACCCTGGACGTCAGCCCGGCCGACGCCGAGCGGCTGGGAGTCGCCCCGGGTGACGCGGTCGAGGTCGCCAGCGGGCGCGGGTCGGTGGTGCTGCCCGCCCGGGTCACCGACGAGGTCTCCCCCGGCGAGGTGTTCGCCGCCTTCCACTTCCCCGACGCGCCCGTCAACCGGCTCACCTCGTCGCACACCGACGAGGTGACCGGCTGTCCCGAGTACAAGGTGACGGCGGTGGCGCTGCGCCGCGTCGGGACCTTCGGGCCGCGGATCGGGGCCAAGGCACCCCACACCGGCCCCGGAGAGCGGAAAGGAAGCGGACAGTGGCGCGAGACCCCTCCGACCGGCGAGGACGGTGCGGTGTGAGGCGACAGGACGACAGCAGGCGAACGGGCAGCGACCTCGGCCGCAGGGCCGCGGCGCGCCGGGAGGAACTCGGTCTGACCCGGGAGGAGGTCGCGGACCGGGCCGACATGGATCCCGGATACGTGGCCTACCTGGAGGAGTACGCGCCCAGGATGACGCGGCCCGCGCTGTACCGGCTCGCCTCCGCGCTGGAGACCACACAGGACCACCTGTTGGGCGCCGACACCGACGTACCGCCGGGCGCCGCGACCACGGCGGCCCTCCTGCCCGAGACGCTCACCCTGTCACCGGTCAGGTGCATGGAACTCATCGGCCCCGGCGGTGTGGGGCGGATCGGTTTCGTGGCCGGGGAGGAGACGGCCCCGACCATCCTGCCGGTGAACTACGTCGTCCTGGACGGCGCCGTCGTGTTCCGCGTCGCGTCCCACGGGGTGATCGCCGGGCACGCGCCCGGTGACGCCGCCTTCGAGGTCGACCGCGTCGACGGCGCGATGAGCGAGGGGTGGAGCGTCCTGCTCACCGGCCGGGCCGAACCGGTCACCGAGGAGGCCGAGGCGAACGCCCTCGCCGCCTGCGCCCCCGTCCGCCCGTGGGCGGAGGGCACCCACGACCTCTTCGTCCGCCTGGTGCCGGACCGGATCAGCGGGCGCCTCGTCCGCGGCCGCTGGTGCACGTCCGCGGGAAGGGTGTGAGCCGATGCCGGAGGAGAAACGGACCGTCCGCGTCTTCCTGGTCGACGACCACGACGTCGTGCGGCGCGGCATCACGGCCCTGCTCGAGGACGAGGAGGGCATCGAGGTGGTCGGCGAGGCGGGCACGGCCGCCGAGGCCCTCGGGCGTGTCCCGGCCACGCGTCCCGACGTCGCGGTCCTGGACGTGCGCCTGCCCGACGGCAGCGGTGTGGAGGTCTGCCGGGACCTGCGGTCGCGGTTCCCGGACCTGGCGTGCCTGATGCTGACGTCCTACGACGACGAGGAGGCCCTCTACCAGGCCGTCCTGGCCGGCGCCTCGGGGTACGTGCTCAAGCAGATCCACGGCTCGGACCTGGTCGGCGCCATCCGCACGGTCGCCTCCGGCGAGTCCATGCTGGACCCGCACAGCACGGCCCTGGTCATGCGGCGGATCCGCGAGGGGGCGGATGCCGAGGACCCGCTGAGCGAGCTCTCCGCCCAGGAGCGCCGCGTCTTCGAGCTGATCGGGGAGGGCCTGACCAACCGGCAGATCGGGGAGAGGGTCTTCCTGGCGGAGAAGACGGTGAAGAACTACGTCTCCAGCGTGCTGTCCAAGCTGGACATGCAGCGCCGCTCCCAGGCCGCGGCGTACGCGGCGCGGCTCAGGGCGCAGGCCGCCCGCCGCGACACCGGGTAGCCGCACACGTCCCCGGCCTCCGGCCACCAGGGCCGGTCGGCCACGACCCGCGTCCGTGTAACACGCCCCCGCCCGCCCGCAGCGCGGCGGTCGAGGGCCCGCATCCGATGGGAGACCATGATGGCCCAGAACGCGAACGCCCCCGTGGTGGTGGCGGTCAACGGTTCACCGGCGAGCGAACGCGCCGTGGACTGGGCCGCGGACGACGCACGGCTGCGGGGACGCGTGCTGCGCGTCGTGCACGCCTTCGAGTGGCCGCTCTACCACGCGCTGCCGCGCGGCCTTCCGGGGTTCGACGTGTACGAGTTCGCGCGCCGCGTGGTGGACGAGGCGCGCCGACGGGCGCTGGAACGGGCTCCGGACCTGGTCGTGGACGCGCTGCACATCACCGGAGACCCCGAACCGGTGCTGCTGACCGAGAGCAGGAAGGCGCACACCCTGGTCCTCGGTGCCCACCGGACGACGGCCATGGACGTCTTCCTGCCCGACTCCACGGCCCTGGACATGCTGATGTTCGCCTCCTGCCCCGTCGTCGTCGTTCCCGACCGGGACCCCGGCCCGCCCACCGGCCGCGTCATGGTCGGCGTCGACGGGTCGGCGACCGCGCGGACCGCGGCGGCGTGGGCGTTCGACGCGGCCGACGTCCGCGGAGCGGCGCTGCGCGCGGTGACGGTGCGCCGGGGGTCCTCGCGAAAGCGTTTCGGCGCTCCGGAGGTGCCCGCGCAGGACGGGGCGGACGACACCGGTGAGGCCGCCGCGGCGGAGGAGGCGCGGCGGATGCTGTCGGAGTCGATCGCGGGCGAGCGGGCGCGGTACCCCCGGGTGGGGGTCGAGGAGGTCGTGGAGACGGGCCATCCGGTCGAGGCGCTGCGCACCGCGGCCGGGGACTGCGACCTGATGGTGGTGGGCTCCCGCGGCCGGGGCGGTTTCGCCGGGATGCTGCTCGGTTCGGTGAGCCGGAACGCGGTCTCGCACAGCCCGTGCCCGGTCGCGGTGGTGCGCGCGTCCGGCTGACGAGGAGGTGGCGGGCGCCTCCCCGCGCACGGCTGCGCGCCGGTCGGGGAGACGGGCGCCCTACTCCTCGGACCTGCGCGAGATCGGTACCTTGCGGCTGGCCTTCTCCGGCTTGGCCAGCCCGATGCTCACCTCGAGGATGCCCTTGTCGTAGGAGGCGACCACGTCCTCCTCCGAGGCGTCCGAGGGCAGTGTGAGCGTGCGGCTGAAGGAGCCGTAGCGAAACTCCGAGTGCTGCGGGGACGTCTCGCTCTCACTGCGCTCACCCTGGATGTTCAGGGCCCCGTGCTCGACGGTCACCGTCAGGTCCTCGTCGGGGTCCATCCCGGGCGCCTCCACCCGGACCACGTACCGGTCGTCCTCCACCGCGGTCTCCACGCGCAGGGTCGCGGCCCCGTGCGACGAGAGGAACGGTGCGTCGAACAGCTCGGCCAGGTCGGGGAAGCGCGGCAACCCCGAACGGCGGGCGATGGCGTTCATGACCTACCTCCTCGGTTCACCGGTCCGCGGCACGCCCGCACGGGCGGACCACGGGCCTCGTCACCACTCAACCCGGTGCACGGCGGCCGTGTCAGGCGGCCAAGGATGCGCTTCACCGGGTCTTTGGTCACCCGGGCCCGGGGACCTCCTCCGCGTCGGCGAGGACGTGGAAGTGCTCCTCCTCCTGGGCGAAGTGCAGGCGCAGGACCGCGTACAGCTCGACGGCCAGCCTGGCCGCGTGCCGACGGGCCGTCGTCCCTCCTCCGGCGCCCGCGGTCCCCTCCACCTCGTCCAGGGTCGCGCGCAGGCGCCGGACCAGCTCCGCGATCTCCGTGTGCTCCCTGCTCATCGTCGCGGTCGTGTCCGACTGCCCGAGGGCGTGGGCGACCCGCGGGTAGAGCAGGCGCTCGTCACGCTCCTCGTGGTCGACCAGCCGGTCGAGGAAGGACCGCAGGGCGGGGACCGCCGCGTCCGTTTCCCGACCGCCGCCCGCGAGCGCGTCGGCCGCACGCAGCAGCGCCTCGACGCCCGGCCACAGCCGTGCGTGCTCCTCCTGGAGGTCGCGTACCAGTTCGGCGTCGTCTCCGCGCAGCTCGGGGGCCCGGCCGCCGCGCCCGCCGCCCAGGGCCCGCAGGGCGTTGAGGATCACCGCGACGTCGATCGCCTCCTGGGCCAGGGCGCCCGCGGCCGGCGGGAGGTACCCGGCCGCGGCGACGACCATCGCGACCATGGACAGCACCATGCCCGCGACCACGCTCTGGCGGGCGATCGCCCGGCTGCGGCGGGCGATCGCCAGGCTCTCGGCCACCCTGGAGAGGCGGTCCACCGTGATCACGACGTCCGCGGCCTCCGAGGAGGCGGTGGACCCCCGGGCCCCGAGAGCCACGCCCACGCCCGCCGCGGCCAGGGCCGGGGCGTCGTTGACACCGTCGCCGACCATGACCGTGGGGGCGCCCGCGCTCTCCGCGCGCACGACCTCGGTCTTGTCGGCCGGGGACTGCTCCGCGTACACGGCGTCCGCTCCCACGTGCGCCGCGATCCGCTCGGCCACGTCCCGGCGGTCGCCCGTGACCATCACCGCCCGCTCGACGCCCGCCAGGCGCAGCAGCCGCAGGGTGCGCGGCGCGTCAGCGCGCAGCCGGTCGCGCAGCAGGAGGACCCCGCGCAGGCGGTCGCCGACGCCCACGAAGACGGTGACCTCGCCGTCGCGCGCCGCGTCGGCGCGCACCCGCTCCACCCAGTCGGGCAGCCGGGCTCCCGCACCGGCCCAGGCGGCCTTGCCCACACGTACCCGGGTGCCGCCGACGACGCCGCCGACACCCTGCCCCAGCACCTCCGCCGTGTCCTCGGGCCGGCTCAGGGCCAGCCCGCGTTCCCGCGCGGCGCGCACGATCGCGGCCGCCAGCACGTGGGGGGACGCCTGGTCGAGCGAGGCGGCCAGGCGCAGGACCTCGTCGGCGGACGTCCCCTCCTCGGTGACCGTGCCGCCCAGCACCGGGCGCCCCTCGGTGACGGTTCCGGTCTTGTCGAAGAGCAGTACCCGGGCGCGGGCCAGCCGCTCCAGGGCCGCGCCGCCGCGCACGATGATCCCGCGGCGGGCGCTGCGCGACATGCCCGAGGTGAAGGCGATGGGAGCGGCGAGGATGAGGGGGCACGGTGTGGCCACCACCAGGACCGCCACGGCTCTGACGGGGTCGCCCGACAGCCACCACGCCGTCCCGGTGAGGAGCAGGGTGACCGGCAGGAAGACGGTCGCGTAGCGGTCGGCCATGCGCACGAACGGAGCGGTGCGCGCCTCGGCCTCGCGGGCCAGCCGGACGATCGCGGCGAACGTGCTCTGCTCGGCCCCGGTCGTGGCGCGCATGCGGAACGGACCGCCGGCGTTGACGGTTCCGCCGCGTACGTCCTGGTCCACCGCCCGCTCCACGGGCAGCGGCTCCCCGGTCACGACCGACTCGTCCACGACGGCGGAGCCCTCCGTGACGCGCCCGTCCACCGGCAGCGTCTCGCCCGTGCGGACCAACAGGAGGTCCCCGGGGCGTACCCGGTCCGCGGGGACGGTGGTCACCTCGTCGCCGTCGACCCGGTGCGCGACGCGGGGAGCCCGGGCGAGCAGCGCGCTCAGGTCGGATCGGGCGCGGCGCCCGGCCTGGTCCTCCAGCATCCGGCCGCCGGTCAACATGACGGAGACGATCGCGCCCGCGAGCAGTTCGCCGACCAGGACCGCCCCGACCAGCGCCAGGAGGGCGATCACGTCGCTTCCCAGACTCCGGCGGCGCAGCGCCCGGGCGACCCAGACCGCGGACGCGGCGGCGCCGACGACCGTGGACACCAGCCACGCCGTGTCGGAGGGCCCGGTGAGCCCGAACGCGCGCAGGACGAGACCGGCGGCCAGTCCGGTCAGGCAGACGGCCAACAACGCGGCGGAGGCGGTCGGGAACGGGCCCGATCCGCGTTCCTGTGCACCCATACCTGCCACTGTGTGCCCTTCCGCAGGTCCGGGGCAGGGCAGGAGGTCGCGTGCGGGCGGGCCGATGGTCGCTCAGCGCGTCCGTGCCCCGGGCAGGAGCATCGCCAGGTCGGACACCACGACGTGCGCCCCCCGTGCCAGCATCTCCTCGCGGGCACCGGTTCGGTCCACCCCGACCACCAGACCCAGACCCCCGCGCCGCGCGGTCTCCACACCGGCCGGGGTGTCCACGGCGGCCACGGTCCGGCGGGGTTGGGTCCCCATCCGCCGGACCGCCTCCAGGAGCAGTGCCGGGCCGGGATCGCCGGGCAGGCCCAGGCGGATCGCGTCGGCCCCGTCCACGCGGACGTCGAAGAGGTCCGCCACTCCGGCGGCCCGCAGCACCCCGGCGCGCTCTCGGCCCGACCCGACCGCCGCGACGGGGACACCGGCCGACCGCAGCTCGCCGACGAACTCCACGGTGCCGGGGAAGGCCGTGACCCCGTAGCGGTCCACGAAGTCCAGGAAGCGGCGGTCCTCGCGGTCGACCAGCCAGCCCGCCGTCACCGTCTCGGGAGGGCCCGACGGAGCCGCCTCCTCGGGCAGGTGGACGCCCCGCGAGGCGAGGAAGGCCCGTACGCCGTCCGCGCGCGACCGGCCGTCCAGGTAGCGCAGGTAGTCGTCGCGCATGTCGAACGGACGGAAGCCACCGCCCCGGGCACGGGCCCGATCGCGCAGGAAGGCGTCGAAGACCCGCTTCCACGCCGCGGCGTGCACGAACGCGGTGTCGGCGACGACACCGTCGGTGTCCAGGACCGCCCCACGCACGCGGTCGAGCGGCACACCCGCGCTCCCCCCGGTCTCCATGGGCTCCGGCTCCCCACCGCGGCGGCCGCCGCAGGGTCGGACCAGTGTGTGCACCTCATTGCACCCGCGGCGCGCAGCCCTGGCCAGTGCCGTTGGTCCGCGCCGTCCGAACGAAGGTCCGCTGCGCGGCGGACCCACGTCCGGACCCCCTCACCCGGCCTCGTCGGGGAGGGGCACCGTCCACCGCAGGACCGTCCCGCCGCCGGGGGCGGGACCGGCCTCGAAGGTGCCGTGGAGGCGCGCCGCACGCCGGGCCAGGTTGCGCAGACCGCTGCGGCGGCCGCCCGCGGGAAGGCCGACGCCGTCGTCGGCGACCTCGACCGTCAGAGCACCGTCCACGGCCACCCGGACGTCCACCCGCCCGGCCCGGGCGTGCCGGGCGGCGTTGGCCAGGGCCTCCTGGAGCACGGCGACCGCCTCGTCGGCGATCGGCTCGGGTACCCGGCTGTCGAGGGGCCCGTCCATCCTCAGCCCGGCCGCGAACCCCAGCGGGGCGGTGGCGGCGTTCACCACGCCCACGATCCGGTCACGCGGCCAGGGGTGTTCCTGTTCCTCGTCCGCCGTCGTCAGCGCGAAGATCACCGACCTGATCCTGCGGATGGTGTCGTCGAGATCGTCCACGGCCCCGCGGAGGCGCCGGGCGGTCTCGGGGTCGTCGACGCGCCTGACCTCCCCGGTCAGGGACAGCGCGACGGCGAACAACCGCTGGATGACGGTGTCGTGCAGGTCGCGGGCGATACGGTCCCGGTCCTCCAGCACGCTGAGGCGCTCGGCGTCGGCGCGTGTCTCGGCGAGCTCCAGGGCGAGGGCGGCGTGTCCCGCGAACGCGCGCAGCGTCTCGACCGTCGAGGGGTGGAACTGCTCGGCGCCCACCCCCCTGGCCAGGCACAGGACGCCCCGCACCCGGCCGCCGTGGCCGAGCGGCACCAGGAGGACCGGGCCGGCGCCCAAGTCGCGCAGCAGCACCGCGGCGCGCGCACCCGGACGGGAGATGTCGGTGATCACCGGCTCGCCGGAGACATGGACGCGCCCGGTCAGCGCCCCCTCCACCGCCGTGCTGCGGCCCCGGATCCGTTCGGCGCCCTCCCCGCTCGCGATCCGCACCGTGAGCCGCCGCCCGGAGGTGTCGGGCCCCGCGATGGCGGCCAGGTCGGCGTCGGCCATGCGGCAGGCCCGCCGGGTGATCATCTGGAGCACGTCGTCGACGTCCACGCCGCTGAGCAGTCGCGTGGTGACCTCGTCGGAGGCGTCCAGCCACATCTCGCGCCGACGTGTGTGCTCGTAGCGGCGGGCGTTCTCGATCGCCACGCCCGCGGCCGCGGCCAGCGCCACCACGATGGACTCGTCGTCCTCGTCGAAGCGGCCGCCGTCCCGTTTCTCCGCGAGGTACAGGTGACCGAACACCTCGCCGCGCACCTGGACGGGTACGCCGAGGAAACCCCGCGCGGGCGGATGCCCCCCGGAACACCCGGGCGCCCCCGGACGGGGGGCGGCGTCTCCTGGCCGCACGGGTCCCGGCTCCCCGGTCAGCGGCCGGAGAACGCCGTGCACCCTCGGCCAGTGCTCGATCCGGGCGGCGTCGGGGCCGACCGGGATGAACTGCTCCAGACGGCCGTCGCGGCCGACCACGCCCATGGCGCCGCAGCCGGCTCCGACCAGTGCCATGGCGGCTTCGACGATCCGCCGCAGGGTGCCCTGGAGATCCAGTCCCGCCCCGATCATGACGACGGCGTCCAGGAGGGCGCGCAGGCGTTCGCGGCTGACCACGGCCTCGTCGACCCGCGACCGCAGTTCCACGAGCAGTTGGTCGATCCCCGCCTCCTGGTACGGTGCGCGGGGCCGCCCGCTCCGCGACCGGGCCGTCTCACCCATGACCACCCCCGCGGTCGACGCAGTGCCCCACTGCCGTTGCCCCTCCCCCGATCCTAGGCTGGCGGCCCCCGGAGGACGAGGATTGGCGGCGGGGCGGGTCCGGCGCCCCGCGGCGGGGGCCACCCGGAGTGCTCAGAGCGGGAAGCACACGGTGGCCCCCGGTCTCAGTTCGGCGGTCTGGTCACGGCAGGTGACGTCGATCGGCTGGTGCATCCCCGCCCCGGCCACCACCTCCACGCAGTGTCCGCAGATGTGCAGCCTCAGCGGGTGCTCGCGGTAGGTGATCGACAGGGTGAGGGTGCCCAGTTCCTCGGGCCAGTACGGGTTGAGCACCAACCGGTCCTCCCTCGTCTCCAGTCCGGAGAAGCACCGCTGGAGCAGGTCCACACTTCCGGCCATCGCCGCCAGGTGGATGCCCTCCGGGGTGGTCCCGCCCTGGATGTCGGTGACGTCGGACCGGAGCGCCCGGCAGAAGAACTCCATGGCCCGCTCCCGGTGCGCCCGTGCCAGGACCCAGGCGTGCACGACCGCGCTCAGCGTGGAACCGTGGGACGTCCTGGCCAGGTAGTAGCCGATGTTCCTGGGGATGGCGTCCCCGTCGAGTCCGTACCCCAGGCGGTCCAGGAGCGGGCCGAGTTCGTCGGCGGACAGCAGGTAGAACAGCATCAGCACGTCGGCCTGCTTGGAGGCCTTGTACCGGTTGACGCTGTCGCCCTCGGCCTCGAGGATCCGGTCGAGGCGCTGGATGTCGCCGTACCTGCGCCGGTAGCCCTCCCAGTCCAGCTCCGCCAGGTCCTCGTAGCCCTCGAACTGGCTGATCACGCCGTGGTGGAAGGGGACGAACATGCCCCGGGCGATCTCCCTCCACCGGATCGGCTCCCCGGGGTCGAGGCCGAGGTCCGCGGTGAGCTCGCGGCGCAGCCGCTCCGGGATCAGGGAGAGGGCGTCGACGGCCCGGAGGAGCACCCACACCGCCATGACGTTCGTGTAGGCGTTGTTGTCGATCCCGTCCTCCTCGGCGCCCGGATACCCGGTGTGGAACTCGTCCGGGCCCACCACCCCGCGGATGACGTACCGGCCGCGACGCGGGTCGTAGGAGGTGAGGGAGGCCCAGAACCGGGCGATCTCGACCAGCATCCGCGCCCCGTGGTGGGCGAGGAACTCCCGGTCCCCGGTCACCTGGTAGTACTGCCACACGTTGTAGGCCACGGCGATCCCCACGTGGCGCTGCCGCCAGGTGGGGTCGGGCCGCCAGTGGCCGGAGAGCGGGTTGAGGTGCAGCCACTGGGTCTCCTCGCGGCCGTCGCTGCCCGACTGCCACGGGTACATGGCGCCCGCCAGGCCCGCCTCCCGCGCCGCCTGGCGCGCCTCGGGCAGCCGGCGGTGGCGGTAGCGCAGCAGGGCCCGGGTCAGGGAGGGAAGGCGCAGGTTCAGCACCGGGAAGACGATCAGCTCGTCCCACAGGACGTGGCCCCGGTAGGCCTCGCCGTGCAGTCCCCGGGCCGGAACCCCGGCGTCCAGGTCGACGGTGTTCGGTGACAGCGTCTGCAACAGGTGCAGGACGTGGAGGCGGATCATGCGCAGCTCGTCCGGCGCCCCCTCGATCTCGACGCCGAACCTCTCCCACAACTGGTCCCAGGCCAGGACGTGGTCCGCGAACAGCTCCCCGAACCGCCCCATACGCGGCAGCCACCGGGCGGCCTCGTCCGCGGGCTCGCTGACGGCGCGGTCGCGGCCGGTGAAGACGGTCACGACCTTCTCCAGGGTGGTCGTCTCCCCCGCCGTCACGTCGACCGCGGCGTCGTGGCCGATCCATGAGCCGTCCCCGACGGGGCGGCGCTCGGCGCCGCATGCGCGGTCCCCCCGCCACAGGGTGGCGCGGGCCGCCATCGCCACCCGGATCCCGGACTGGTTCGTCCGGGTCGCCAGAAGGCAGGAGTCCGCACCCAGTTCCCGTGCCTCCAGCGTCTCCAGGTGGTCGCCCGGCAGGTCCCGGTAGCGCTCGACCAGGGTGTTGGCCACCCGGCCGTCGAGCGTGGAACGCACCTCCAGCCGGCCGGACCAGTCCTCGGGGGTGATCGCCACCTCGAGCGCGCACGCGTGCGCGAACCGCATGTCGACGAAGCGCCGCTGGGTGACGGCCGTGGTGCGCCCCGCCTCGTCGCGGTACCGGAACCGCCGGGTGAGGACCGCCCGCCGCATGTCGAGCCACTGGCGGTACTCCAGGAGCTGGACGGCGTCGACGTCGAACCACGGGCCGCCGTCGACACGGAACGCCACCGGCAGCCAGTTGGGCAGGTTCACCAGGCTCTCGTTCTCGACGGCGGTCCCGCCGACCCGCGACCGGAGGCGGTTGTAGACACCGGCCGCGTAGGTACCGGGGTAGTGGACGCCGTCGGCGGCCGACTCCGGCGCGGCGCCCCGTGTGGCGAGGTAGCCGTTCCCGACCGTGCACAACGCCTCCCTGCGGCCCTCCTCCTCCGGTTCGTAGCCTTCGTAGCACCAGGTCCACGCGCTGTTCACCGGTTCTCCCTCCCCCGCTCGGCGGCGGCGACGTTGTCCTTCACCGTCAGGAAGCTGTCCGGAGCCACGGAGACGGAGTCGATCCCCGCGCGCACCAGCAGCCGGGCGAAGTCCGGATCGTCGCTGGGCCGCTGCCCGCACAGGCCCACCTTCCTTCCCCTGGCGTGCGCGGCCTCGATCACGGCCCCGATACTGCGGACGACGGCCGGATCGCGCTCGTCGAACAGGGCGGCGAGCCGTTCGGAGTCCCGGTCCACGCCCAGCGTGAGCTGGGTGAGGTCGTTGCTGCCGATGGAGAACCCGTCGAAGCGCTCGGCGAACTCCCCGGCGCGCCACACGTTGGAGGGCAGCTCCGCCATCACGTACACCCGGAGTCCGTCGCTCCCCCGGCGCAGACCGTGGTCGGCGAGGGTGCCCAGGACGAGGTCGGCCTCGGCGGGTGTCCGGCAGAAGGGGATCATCACGACCGTGTTGGTCAGCCCCATCCGCTCGCGGACCCGACGGATCGCGCGGCACTCCAGGGCGAAACCGTCCCGGTAGCCGTCGCTGTGGTAGCGGCTGGCCCCGCGCCAGCCCAGCATCGGGTTCTCCTCGGCCGGTTCGAACCCGGCGCCGCCGATGAGGCGGGCGTACTCGTTGGTCTTGAAGTCGCTCATCCGCACGATGACCGGTCTGGGCCACCACACGGCGGCGATGCGGGCGATGCCCTGGGCCAGCCGCTCGACGAAGAACTCGGTCCTGTCGTCGTGGCCGCGGGTCAGTTCGGCGACGCGCCGCCGGGCGTCCTGGTCGGTGAGCTCGTCGAAGTGGGCCAGTGCCATCGGATGGACCCTGATGTGGTTGGCGATGACGAACTCCATCCGGACCAGGCCGACCCCGTCGGCGGGCAGCCGCCACCAGCGCAGGGCCGCGGCGGGGTCGGCCAGGTTCAGCATCACCTCGGTCTCGGTGTCGGGTACCTCGGCGAGGTCGAGCTCGCGCTCGTCGTAGTCGAGGATCCCCCGGTAGACACGGCCCTCCTCGCCCTCGGCGCACGAGACCGTGACCTCCTGTCCGTCGGTCAGGGTGCGCGTGGCCCGACCTGTTCCCACGACCGCGGTCACGCCCAGTTCACGGCTCACGATGGCCGCGTGCGAGGTGCGGCCGCCGTGGTCGGTGACGATGGCCGCCGCGCGCTTCATGACCGGCTCCCAGTCCGGGTCGGTGGTACCGGTGACGAGCACGGCGCCGTCGGTGAACCGGTCGATCTCCTCCGCGCCGCGCAGCCTGCACACCCTCCCCGCGGCGACGGCCTCGCCCACGGCCAGGCCGGTGACCAGGCGTTCGCCGGTCTCGCGCAGCCGGTACGCGTGCAGCGCGGACGCCTCCCTGCGTGTCTGGACCGTCTCGGGACGGGCCTGCACGACGTGGAGCTCGCCGCTGCGGCCGTCCTTGGCCCACTCCACGTCCACCGCCCGGCCGTAGTGGTCCTCGATCGCCTTCGCCCACCGGGCGAGCAGGAGGATCTCCCGGCTGTCGAGGACGGCGCGGGCCCGTTCGTCCTCACCGGTCGGCACGGTGCGGGTCGGTTCGTCGCGGGAGGCGCCGTAGACGACCTTGGTCTCCTTGCCGCCGATCGTTCTGGAGATGACCGGTTCCAGCGCGGTGTCCTCCAGAAGGGGTGTGAAGACGAGGTACTCGTCGGGGTCCACCGTGCCCGCCACGACGGACTCGCCCAGACCCCACGCGGCGTTGACGAGGACGACCCGGGGGAAGCCGCTGTCGGTGTCGACGGAGAACATCACCCCGGCCCCGGCCAGGTCCGAGCGGACCATCTCCTGCACACCGACCGAGAGCGCGACGGTGAGGTGGTCGAAGCCGTGGTGTTCCCGGTAGCTGATCGCCCGGTCGGTGAACAGCGACGCGTAGCAGCGCCCGCAGGCCTCCAGCAGCGCCTGTTCCCCGGTGACGTTGAGGAAGGTCTCCTGCTGGCCGGCGAAGCTGGCCTCGGGAAGGTCCTCCGCGGTGGCGCTGCTGCGCACCGCCACGTCCGGTTCCCGCCGGCCCAGGCGCGCGGCGAGTTCACGGTAGGCGTCCGCGATCGCGCGCGCGGTGTGCGGGGGGAACTCGGCCTCGGCGAACATCCGGCGGACGTCCGCTCCCACCTCGGACAGGGCCGCTCCCCCGTGCAGTGCGCCGATCCGTTCGCGCACGCGGGTGCGCAGGTCGTTGGCGTCCAGGAACTCCCAGTACGCGCGGGCGGTCGTGGCGAACCCTCCCGGCACCCGGATCCCCCGCTGCGTCAGGTGGGCGATCATCTCCCCCAGGGAGGCGTTCTTACCGCCGACCAGGCCCACGTCCCGCGACGACAGGTCCTCCAACCACCTCACGGTGTCCCGCGGCACCATCCCGCACGCTCCCTCGCTCCGAGCGCGCCCCGCCCCGCCTGCGTCCGGCGGTCCGGGCGGCTCCGGTTCTCACCGGCCGGCATCGCCGACCCCCACCTCGGCCAGGTCCCCGACGACGGTGTCGGCACCGTGGGCGCGGAGCCGGTCGGGGCTTCCGGTGCGGTCGACACCCACGACGAGGGCGAAGCCCCCGCGCCGCCCGGCCTCCACTCCGGCCTCGGCGTCCTCGACCACGACGCAGCGGTCCGGTTCGGCCCCGAGGCGACGGGCCGCCTCGAGGAGCATCGCCGGATCGGGTTTGCCCGGCAGGCCGAGCTCGTGGGCCACCACCCCGTCGACGCGCACCGGGAAGAGGTCGCCCAGACCGGCCGCTTGGAGCACCTGGGCGCAGTTCCGGCTGGCGGAGAAGACCGCGACGGCCGCACCGGCGCGCCGCAACCGCCGCACGAGTTCGACCGTCGACCCGAACACCGTGACCCCGTCCTCGGCGAGACGGGAACGGAAGTAGCGGTTCTTCCGCGCGGCGAGGCCCCGGACCGTCCCGGCGTCGTCGTCGGACCGCCCGCGCGGCAGGCGGATACCCCTGGACTCCAGGAAGGCGGCCACCCCGTCGTCACGCGGTCGGCCGTCCACGTAACGGAGGTAGTCGTCGCCGGAGAACGGCGAGTGGTCCTCACCCTCGCGCGGCGGGCGGGCGGCGAGGTAGCCGTCGAACAGGCGCTTCCAGGCCGCCGCGTGGACCGACGCGGTGTCGGTGACCACCCCGTCGAGGTCGAAGAGCACCGCGTCGTAGCGCCGTGGATCGATCGTGACCGTCATCCGCGCTCCCGGGATCGCGTCCCTGAGAGAACCGTCCATACCCTTCCTGAACTGCGCAAAACTCGCACCGACGGCCGCCGGGGGGAGATAGGGAACCGCGGTGGAGGGGTATGCGACCAGTGTGCGCTGATGACGGTTCCCAGAGTGGAGGACGCCATGACCACCGCCACGACCGTCGGCGATCTGATGACGACGCACGTGCTGCGCACGAAGGGGGGCACCGGGTACAAGGAACTCGCCGCCTTCATGCGCTCCCACCACGTGAGCGCGCTGCCCGTCGTGGACGACCGGAACCGGGTACGCGGTGTCGTCTCGACCGCCGACCTGCTGCTCAAACTCGCCGACCCGGACCCGGACGAGGGCTACACGGCCGAGCCCTGGCGGGAGCGGCTCGAACGGCTCAAGAGCGGCGGCTCGACCGCACGCGACTTCATGACCGCCCCGGCGCGGACCACCACGGCCGACGCCTCGCCGCACGAGGCGGCCGAGCTGATGCGCCGGCACGGCGTCAAACGGCTGCCCGTCGTCGACGACGACGGGTGCCTGGTGGGTCTGGTCAGCCGCGCCGACCTGCTGGGCGTGTACGGAACACCCGACGACGACCTGCGACGGCGGGTGGACCGCGACGTCGTCCGCGAACGGCTCGGCCTGACCGAGGTCGACACCTCGGTGCGCGAGGGGGTGGTGACCCTCTCCGGGACGGTCCCGCGCCGTACCGACATCCCCCGGCTTGCGCACGCGGTGCGCACCGTCGAGGGCGTGGTGCGCGTCGACTGCCGGCTGGCCTACGACGTCGACGACCTCACGCCCCTGGGGACGACGGTCGTGTGACCGGTCGCCCTCCCGTCCGGCGTGTGACGCCGGACGGGAGGGCGACCCCGATCTATCCTGCCTGCGGCGATGAGTGCACGGGGGGTGCGCATGCCCGGTCTACGGGACTTCCTCGAACGCTTCCGTCCGGCGGGCGCACCGGGTGCAGCGGCGCGCCGCGGTGTCCCCTCGGACCGGAGGGCTGAGGCGAACGCCGAACTCGCCCCCCTGCTCGCGCTGCTCGACGACGTGGAGGAGCGGTCGGCCCGGATCCGTCGGGAGGCCGTGACGGCGTCCGAACACCGCCGTGCGGACGCCGCCCGGCGGGCCGAGGCGATCGTCGCCGACGCCCGGTCGCGCGCGGAGGCGGTCAGGGCCGAGGCGGCGGCGCGGGTCCGGCGCACGGCGGAGGCCGAGGTCCGCGCGGTCACCGAGGAGTCGGCACAGGAGGCCGGGCGCCTCCGGGAGCGGGCCGGGCAACTCATGCCCGAGCACGTGGACCGGGCGGTGGCCGCGGCACGCGCCCTGCTCGCCGAGGTGGCCTCCCCGGACGGAGGGGGCGCCCGGTGAGCGCGGGATGGGTCGGCGGCGGCGTGCGCGCGAGGGCGCTGGCCGCCCGCCGACTGGGCGCCGGGCACGCCCGGGACCTCGCCTCGTCGCCCTCGCTCGCCGACGGCCTGCGCCTCCTCGCGGACGGACCCTACGGTCACGACGTGCGGAGCGGCCAGACGATCGGTCAGGCGCAGCGCGGCCTCTCGTGCACGCTGCTGTGGCACCTGCGCGTCCTCGCCGGGTGGCTTCCGGGCGGCGGGGTGGACACGGTCCGGCGGCTGGCGGGCTGGTTCGAGGCGACCAATGTCTGCTGGCACGCCCGCGCCCTGGCCGGGCACGCCGCGGAGCGCCCCTACGACCTGGGTGCGCTCTCCATGGCGTGGCCGCGTGTGGCCGCCGCGACGTCGCCTCCCGGGTTGCGTGACGCTCTGGCCCGCTCCGTCTGGGGGGACCCCGGAGCCGACGCGCCCTCCGCGGTCGCGGTCGGTGTCCGGCTCTCGTGGGCCCTGCGCGTCTCGCGGCGGGTGCGGGCGGCCGCGCCCTGGGCCTCGGGCGGGGCCGCCCTGCTGGTGGCGCGGGAACGGTTCCTGCTGGACCGCCCGCTGACCGCCCCGGCCGACGACCGGGCTGCGGCGGTCCTGGGGAGGGCCGCGGCGGAGGCAGGTGACCTGGGCGGGTTCGCGCAGGCGCTGTCCTCCTCCGCCCGCTGGGCACTGGACGGCGTGGCGGAGCCGGGCGACCTGTGGAGGGCGGAGGCGCGGTGGTGGGACCGGGTCGAGCGTGACGGGTTCGAACTCCTGGGACGGGCCGGGTTCGGTCCGGACCCCGTGGTCGGTGCGGTCGCCGTGCTGGCGGCCGACGCCCGTCGGTGCCAGGCCGCACTGGAGTGCGCCGCACGGGGCGGGCGCCCCCTGGAGGTGTTCGATGCCCTGGCCTGAGGCTCCGGCACCGGTGCGGATGGAACGCGTCGCGCTCGTCGCTCCGCAGGACGCCCTGCGCGGGATGCTCGTGCGCGTGGCCGACGCCGGCGTGGTGGAACTGGACCGCGATGACCGCCCGTCCCCGCCCGGGCGGCAGGAGGCCGAGCACCGCCTCCGGAACGTCGGGGCCACCGCGGAGGCGCTCCTGTCTCCCGACGAGCCGGACCTGGAGGAGCTCGAACGACGGCGCCGGGCCGACCTGCTGGCCGGGGAGGCCCAGCTCCGCGAACACGCCTCCCGGGCGGTCCGCCGCCACCGTGTGGCGGCGCTCACGGGATGGTGCCCCTCGAAGGAGGTCCCCGGGCTGGCCCGCCGCCTGGCCCCGCTCGGCTGCTCGGTGGTCCCGCTGCCGCCTCCGCACGGTGTCGACCCGCCCACGCTGCTGCGCGGCGGAAAGACGGTGCGGCGTTCGTTCACCCCGCTGGTGAACACCTTCGGCACGGTCGCCTACGCCGACGTCGACCCGACCGTCCTGGCCGGGATCGCCTACGTGGCGATGTTCGGGATGATGTTCGGCGACGCGGGCCACGGAGCGCTCCTGATCGCCTTCGCGGCGTTCCTGCGGACGGGCAGACCCGTCAGTCTGCCCCGGCTGCACCCGCTCTGGCCGTTCGTCGGGGGTGCCGGACTCACGGCCACCCTCTTCGGGTTCCTCTACGGGGAGTTCTTCGGCCCCACGGGCGTACTGCCGGTCCTCTGGCTGGCTCCGCTGGAGTCGCCGGTGACGCTGCTGGCCGCGGCCATGGCGGTGGGCGCGGTGCTCCTCGCCCTGGCCTACGCGGTCGGGACCGTCAACCGCTGGCGTGAGGGCGGGGTGCGTCTCGCCCTGTACTCGCCCTCGGGGGTCGCCGGGACCGCGCTGTTCCTGGGCCTGGCGGGTGTCGCGTCCGGCGCCCTGCTGTTCGGTGGACCGCTGCTCGCGGCGGGCCTGGCGGTGATGGCCGCCGGGCTGGCTCTGGCCGCGGTCGGCCTGTTCGCCGACTCCGGCGGCGGAGCGGCGGGCGTCGCGCAGACGGTGGTCCGACTCTCCGACCTGCTCCTGCGGCTGGGGGCGAACCTGGTCTCCTTCGCCCGTCTGGCGGCCTTCGGGATGATGCACGCGGCACTGGGCTGGGTGGTCTGGCAGGGAACCGTCGCACTCGCCGGGCGCGGCTGGGCGGGCGTGATCGCCGCCGCCGCCGTGTTCACCGTCGGCAACGCGGTCGCGTTCGCGCTGGAGGCCCTGGTCGCCGGGGTGCAGGCCCTGCGGCTGGAGTTCTACGAGTTGTTCAGCCGGGTCTTCGACGTCGAGGGCCGACCGTTCCGGCCCTGGCACATGCCCACGTCGGCTCAGGAGGAACCGTGACATGGATTCTCACTCTCCCGGTCCTGGTCGCCGGTTCCGTGGCGGCCGCGCTGGTGTTGCGGCGCCGTACGCGGACCGCGCTCCGGGTGTTCCTGGCGGTGGACGCGGCCCTGCTGCTCGCCGCGCTGGCGGTCGTGGCGGTCGCGCTGGGCGCGGGACCGGCCGAGGCCGTGGCACCGGTGCAGGGTTCCGCGGACACGGGCTGGGCGGCCCTGTTGGGGGCGGCGATCTCGGTCGCGGGCTCCTCGATCGGCGCTGCGATCGCCGTCGCCTACACCGGCGCGGCGGCGCTCGCGGCGCTGTCGGAGCGCCCGGAACTGTTCGGCCGGGCCATGGTGATCGTCGGGTTGGCCGAGGGCATCGCGATCTACGGCCTCGTCGTCGCGGTGATCCTCATCCAGAGGGCGTGACCGTGGCGGGGGTCGCCGTCATCGGAGAGGGCGACCAGGTGCGGGGGTACGCCCTGGCCGGGGTGCGTGTGCTGGTCGCCGAGGGGGCCGAGGCGGTACGGGCGGCCTGGCGCTCCCTGGACGACGATGTGGCCGTGGTGATCCTGACCCCGGCGGCGGCGCGCCACCTGTCCGCCGAGACCGCCGCCGACCGTCCGCTGAGTGTGGTGATGCCGCGGTGACGGGCGCGTGGGTGACGGATGCGCGAAGGGCGCTCGGTCCGGTGTGCGAGGAGTTGTCGCGCCGGGCCCGTGCGGAGGCGGACCGGATCCGCTCCGAGGGCGAGGAGGAGGCGCGGCGGACGGTCGAGGCGGCCGAGGCACGGGCACGCGAACTCCTGGACCGCGCGCGGGAGCGCGGTGAGTCCGAGGGCGGGGCCGCGCGCGCCGCCGTGACGGCCGGGGCCCGGCGCCGGGCCCTCACCACGGTCCTGGAGGCGCGCAGCGGCATCCGTGAGGAGTGGCGGGACCGTGTCACCGCCGCCGTACTGCGGCTCCGTGAGGAACCGGGGTACCCGGATCTGCGTGCGGCGCTGACGGCGCGGGCCCGTGACCTGCTCGGCGCCGACGCGCGGGTCGAGGAGGCCCCGGAGGGCGGGATCGTCGCCCGGAACGGGAACCGCCGCCTCGACCTGACACTGGCGGCCGTCGCCTCGCGCGTGGTGGAGGACGACCGGGGCGGGGCCGAGGAGATGTGGGCACCGTGAGCGGCACCGGGGTCATCCTCCGTGTGGCGGGGCCGCTCGTCGAGGCCGAGACGGCCGCGACCGTGGCGATGAACGAACTGGTCTTTCTCGGATCGGCCGGTATCCCGGGCGAGGTCGTGGCCATCCGCGACCGGCGCCTGACCGTCCAGGCCTACGAGTACACCGGCGGGCTCGGCCCCGGCCAGCCCGTGGTCCCCGGGGGCCGGCCGCTGTCGGCCCGGCTGGGGCCGTGGCTGCTGGGCGGTGTCTTCGACGGGTTGCTCAGACCCCTGTCCGGGGCGGGGACGTGGCTCACACCGGGCTCCCGTGAACGGCCCCCGGAGCGCCGCTGGGAGTTCCGGCCGGGTGTTCGGGTCGGCGACTCGGTGACGGCGGGGGACGTGTTGGGCACCGTGGCCGTCGACGGCCCCCTGGAGTACAGGGTGACCGTGCCGCCGGGGCGCGGCGGGAACGTCGGCTCCGTCGCGGACGCGGGTCCCCTCACGGCGGCGGCCGCGGTGGCGGCGGTCGGCGGCTCGGCCGTGGCGATGGCCCAGGACTGGCCGATCCGGCGGGCGCGTCCGTTCCGGCGCAGGCGGGGGTCGCGGGAGCCGCTGCACACCGGGCAGCGTGTCCTGGACGTCCTCTTCCCGGTTCTGCTCGGCGGCACGGCCATGGTGCCCGGCGGCTTCGGCACGGGCAAGACGGTACTGCTCCAGCAGACGGCCAAGTGGTGCGACGCCGACGTCATCGTCTACGTCGGCTGCGGTGAGCGCGGGAACGAGATGGCCGAGACCGTCACCGAGCTGTTCGAGCTGGCCGACCCCCGTACCGGCGGGCGGCTGGCGGACCGGACCGTGGTCATCGCCAACACCTCCAACATGCCGATGATGGCCAGGGAGGCGAGCGTGTACGCGGGGGTCACCGTGGCCGAGTTCTTCCGCGACATGGGGTACCGGGCGGTCGTGATCGCCGATTCGACCTCACGCTGGGCCGAGGCTCTGCGCGAGTTCGCCAGCCGCACCGGGGAGCTGCCCGCCGAGGAGGGCTATCCGGCGAGCCTGGCCTCGGCTCTGGCCGCCTTCTACGAACGCGCGGGGGCGGTGGACACCCTCGGCGGCCGGGGCGGATCGGTCACCGTGATCGGGGCGGTCTCGCCCCCGGGAGGGGACCTGACCGAACCGGTCACCGCGCAGACCGAGCGGTTCGTGCGCTGTTCGTGGACCCTGGACCGGGACCTCGCCTACGCCCGGCACTATCCGGCGGTGTCCTGGGCCCGGTCCTTCTCCCGTGACACCGACGAGGTCGGCGCCTTCCACGCGCGGACCGGTGACCCCGGGTGGGGCGAACGGCGGGGGCGGGCCGTCGGTCTGCTGGCCGAGGCGGACCGCTTGTCCGCGTTGACCGAACTCGTGGGTGCCGGAGCCCTGCCCGGGCTGGAACGCGTGGTCGTGCTCGGCGGCAGGCTGCTGCGCGAGTCGGTGCTCCAGCAGAACGCGCTGTCGGCCAACGACGCGTTCTGCGGTCGCGACAAGGCGAAGGCCCTGGTCGAGGCCGTCCTCACGGTGGTCGACCGGTGTCGGGAGGCCGTCGACTCGGGGATACCCGCGTCCCTGGTCGAGGAGGTCGACTTCGGGCCGCTGGTCCGCGCCCGTGAGCGGTCCGGCCCCGACGACCCCTCCGCCGTCGCGCGGGAGCGGGACGCGGTGATCGCCAGGATCGGGAGGCTCTCGTGAGCGTGGCCGGGTGGGTCGACTACACCGGGATCGGGGAACTCCGCGGTCCGCTGATGGCGGTGGAGGGCGTCGAGGGGGTGGGCTGGGACGAGTTCGTGCTCGTCGCCCTCGCCGGAGGGGACGTCCGGCACGGCCTGGTGCTGGACGTCGACGGCGACCGCGCGGTCGTACAGGTGTTGGAGGGCACACAGGGCATGGATCCCGGCGCCACACGGGTGCGGTTCACCGGTCGCCCCCTGCACGTCCCCGTCGGCCCCGGGTGGCTGGGCCGGGTCGGCGACGGTCGGGGCGAACCGGTCGACGGGGGCCCGCCGGTGACCGGGAGGCGGACGCGGCCCGTCGAGGGCAGTCCGCTCAACCCCGTCCACAGGGAATCCCCTGCCGAACCGGTCCTGACCGGTGTCTCCGCCGTCGACGGGCTGACCACGCTCGTGCGCGGCCAGAAGCTCCCGGTGTTCTCGCTCCCCGGCCTGCCGCACCTCGCCCTGGCGACCCAGATCGCGGCCCAGGCCCATGTCGGCGGCGCGCCCTTCAGCGTGGTGTTCGCCGGCATGGGGCTCACCCACGCCGACGCGGCGTTCGCGCGGGACGCCCTGGACGAACGGGGCGCCCAGGGGGAGCTGGTGATGCTGCTCAACACCGCGGACGCGCCGGTGATCGAACGCTTCCTCACCCCCCGCCTGGCGCTCACCGTCGCCGAGGACCTCGCCTTCGAGGGCGGCAGACACGTGCTGGTCGTCCTGACCGACATGACCGCCTACGCCGAGGCGCTGCGCGAGGTGTCCGCCGTGCGCGGGGAGGTTCCCGCGCGACGCGCCTACCCCGGCTACCTGTACAGCGACCTCGCCTCCCTGTACGAACGGTGCGGCCGGATCCGGGGGCGCCCCGGATCGGTGACCGTCGTACCCGTCCTGACCATGCCCGGGGGCGACATGACCCATCCGGTTCCCGACCTGACCGGGTACATCACCGAGGGACAGGTCGTGCTGTCCCGGGAGGTGCACGCCCGGGGGATCTACCCACCGGTCGACCCCCTGGACTCCCTGTCCCGGCTGATGCGCCGGGGCGCCGGGCCGGACCGGACGCGCGAGGACCACCTGCCGCTGGCGGCACAACTGGTCGCCGCCCTGTCCAGGGCCCGCCACGTACGCGACCTGGCCGACCTGATCGGGGTGTCCGCGCTGAGCCGGACCGACCGCTACTACCTCGAACTCGCCGACGCCTTCGAACGGGACCTGGTCAACCAGCGGGGGGACGAGGCACGCGACCTGGCCGAGACGCTGGAACGCGCCTGGCGGGTGGTGCTGGGGCTGCCCAGGAGGGAGCTGACCATGATTCCCGAGACGTTCCTGGACGCCCGGGAGGCCCGGGCCGAGGGCGCGGGGAGGTAGGCGCGTGGTCCGGATCCGCACGCCCCCCGGCCGGTCGGGCCGCCTCTGGTTGCGCGACCGGCTCGCCCTGGCCGAACGGGGCTCCGACCTGCTGGAGAGGAAGCTGCGCCTCCTGCTCGGCGAGCGGCGGCGGCTGCGCCAGATCGCCGAGGAGGGCGGGAGGGACTGGGAGGAGGCGTGCGCGCGGGCGCGGACCTGGTCGGTGCGCGCGTCGATGACCGGCGGTCAGCGTGCGCTGGACCTGGCCACCGGCACCGGGACCGCCGCGGTCGCCGTGTCCTACAGGAGTGTGATGGGTGTGCGCTATCCGTACCGGGCCGACTGCTCGCTTCCCGGGCCGGGCCCGGATTCCGTGATCGGCGCATCGGCGCTGCACCACGCGTGGGAGAGCCATCGGGACGCCGTGGACGCGGCCGTGCGGTGCGCCGTCGCCGAGGCCGCGCTGCGGGTGGTCGAGAGCGAGGTCGAGGTCACCCGGGTCCGCACACGGGCGCTGCGCCGCCACTGGATCCCCGCGCTGCGGCGGGAGTTGGCGCGCGTCGAACTGGCCCTGGTCGAGGAGGAACGTGAGGAAGGGGTGCGACGGAGATGGGCCGGGGCACGGGTGCACGAAGGCGGCCAGGCGTGATCGGGCGCCTCCTGGTGGCGGTCGACGACTCGCCCGCGGCCCTCGCGGCGGCCCGTCTGGCGATCGGGTTCGCCGCCGACGCGGGCGCCGAACTGTTCGCCGTCCATGTCGTGGAGGACCGCGGACCGGATGCGTCCGCGGGCCGGGCCGCTGCGGAGTGGAGGCGGGCGAGCGCCGCGGAACGCCTCCGGGCGTCCGGCGACGCGGTCCTGCGCCACGTGGAGGCCCTGGCCCGGCAGGAGGGGGTGCCGGTCCGCCTCCTGCTGAGGGAGGGTGAACCGGCACGGCACATCCTGGCCGAGGCGCGCGCGTGGTCGGCCGACCTCATCCTGCTCGGGCGCTCGGACCGCAGGGGCCCGGGTGAGCCCTACATCGGACCGGAGTCCAGGCACGTTCTGGAACTCACCGACCGGCCCGTCGTCGTCGTTCCCGCTCCGGCCGGCTGAGCCGCGCGGCTCCCGGCGGCACCGGCCGGGCCCACCGGCTCACCCCAGCACACGGCGCGCCGTCCACCCCAGCGCCCGCGCCATGCGTTCGACGCTCATCCCCGCGGTGTCGCGCTGGTGGGCGAAGAGGTCGGGGTCCAGCGGTGCGAGGAGCTGGTCGGCCAGCGCCTCGCGGTCGGCCCCGGGCACCTGGGCGAGCAGTGCGCCCACGTGTGCCCGCCAGAAGGCGTAGGCGCCGGTGGCGAACCGCCTGCGGCCGGTCTCGGCACCGAGCACGAGCGGCAGGTGGCGGTCCAGCAGGTCGAGGGCGGCGGTGTAGAAGGCGGCCAGGCGCTCGGCGGGCGCGGCACCGGGGCCGAGCGGCGGCGGCCCGTACATGATCTCGCCCTGGAGGCGGCGCTCGTGCTCGTCGAGCAGGGCGACCGCCACCGACCCGGTGTCCGGATAGCGGCGGTAGAGGGTGGCGCGGCCGACACCGGCCTCCCGCGCGATGTCCCCCATGGTCACGCTCCGGGGATCGGTCCCGGCGAAGAGGCGTTCGGCCGCGGCCAGGATGCGTGAGCGGTTGCGCGCGGCGTCGGCGCGCTCGCGCGGCCGGCCGCTCCCGTCCGGGGCTCCGTCAGGGCGGGGTTCCCCGCGGGGACGCGCGGTGACCTGGTGCACGAGGGGGGCGTCGCCGTCTTCCATGCCACCGATCGTACGGCATCCCGAAGGTATGTGGACACAGTGTCCGTTTGCATGCTATCCATGACCATCAAACGGACATCGTGTCCGTTTCTTCTTCGAGGAGAGCCATGCACATCGCGCCACTCGCGGCGGCACTGCTGATCGGCTGCCTGCTGGCGGTCCAGGCATCGGTGAACCAGCAGCTCAACAGGGCCGTCGGCAGCCCCTACGGCGCGTCGACCCTCCAACTCGCCCTGGCCACCGGACTGCTCCTGGTCCTGGGCCTGGCCGCGGGCACGGTCACCGACCTCTCCCGCGTGGCGGACGCCCGGTGGTGGCAGTTGCTGGGCGGCCTGGCCAGCCCCTTCTACATCACCAGCGGCATCCTGCTCATCCCGCGACTGGGCGCGGTCACCACCGTCGGCCTGTTCGTGTCGGGGCAGATGTTCGCCTCCGTCGCCCTGGACCTGACCGGTGCCCTGGGCATCGGGCGGCAGCCGCTGTCCGCGGGCATGGCGGTGGGCGGCCTGGCCGTGCTCGTCGGGATCGTCGTGGTCGTGCGGTCCCAGAGCCGCTCCACCGCTCCCGCACCGGTACCGGCCGCGACGGGCGGCGGGGGCGCGGCCGTCGCCACCGGGAACGAGCGGCGCCGCTCCCCCGGCCGCCTGGGCTGGCCGCTGCTCGGACTGGCCGCGGGCGGGGTCCTGCCGGTGCAGGGCGCGGTCAACGCCCGGTTGCGCGAGGTCCTGGACGAGCCCCTGGCCGTGGCCTCGGTCAGTTTCACCGTGGCCACGCTGGCCATCGCCGCGGTGCTGCTGGTGCTGCTCGCCGCGCGGCGCACCCCCCGGCCCCAAACGGCTCCGCTGCGCCGCATGCCGTGGTGGGGCTGGCTGGGCGCCGCCTGCGCCGTCGGCTACGTCACCGGCACCTTCCTGCTCATCCCCGTGATCGGCACCGCCGTGACCGTCGCCCTCACCGTCAGCGGCCAGCAGCTCACCTCGGCCGCGATCGACCAGTTCGGCCTGTTCCGCCTCCCCCGGCGCCCGTTGACCCCGGCGCGGATCACCGGCCTGGTCCTCCTCCTCACCGGGGCCCTCGCCATCCAGCTCCTCTGAGGGAGCCCCGTGGAGTCCCCGGCCCGCCCGGTGCGCCGCCCCCACCGGGCGGGCGGGATCGGGGCATGCCCGAACCGCGCGTGCTGGAACCGGACGACGGTCCCCTCTGGCGGAGGCCGCGGCGGGCGGCGCTCGCCGAGGCGCGCCACGCTTTCGGATCGACACCGGCGCGGTGGCGGAGCCCGGAGGCTCGGGGCCCAGGCGCGGGCGACCGCCCGGTCCGCCGTCCTACCTCCGTACGCCGGCGATCTCGCTGACCGGCCCCTCGGTCCGGAAGACGTCCAGGGCGGTGACCGCGTACCCCGCGCCGTCCCGCGACGGCGCCGTGTCGGTCAGCCCGGTCCCGCCGGTGACCCCCACGAGGTCGTCCGGCGACAGGGTCAGGCACCCCTCGGGGTCCCCGGCCTGCGGGGAGCTCGGGGAATCCACTCTGTACACGGCGTAGAACCGGGCCTCCCCGACCGGGTCCCACGCCACGTCGACCCGGTCGCCGTCGGCCCGGGCGGTGACGCCCCCGACCCGGCCGGTCAGCGGGCCCTGTCCCTCCGGAGCCGTGCCGGGTGGGAGGGCGGGACGGCCGTAGTGGGTCCGGGCGAGGTTCGCGTAGGCCTCGGCGGCGTTCTCCCGCAGGCTTCTGATGGAGAAGTAGATGTCCCCGCCGACCTGCGGGAGCCCACCGGAGAAGTCGAGCTGGGTGCTCAGCGCGTCCTCGCCGCGCCAGCCCCGCTCACCCACCCGGTAGGCGGCCTGTCCGACGTACAGGTCCACGCCGGTGCCCTCGACCTCGTCCGCCCACCACCGGGCCAGGGTCTCGTAGTCGGCGGCGTCGAACCCCCGGCCCCAGTACAGCTGGGGGGCGACGTAGTCGACCGAACCCTCCCGGATCCAGGCGCGGGTGTCGGCGTACTGGGCCGAGTAGGACTCCAGGCCCGAGGTGTCCGACCCGGCGGGGTCGCTGTCGCTGTTGCGCCAGATCCCGAACGGGGAGATGCCGAAGCTCACCCAGGGCTTGAGGTCGTCGATACCCGCGTGGACGTCGGCGACGAGCCGGTCGACGTTGTCGCGGCGCCAGTCGGCCCGGTCCTCGAAGTCGCCGCCGTACTCCTCCCAGGTGGCGTCGTCGTCGAAGACCTCGCCCTCCTTCGGATAGGGGTAGAAGTAGTCGTCGAAGTGCACGCCGTCGACGTCGTAGCGCTCCACCACGTCCAGCACGACGCCGGTGACCCAGGCGCGGACCTCCGGTTCGCCGGGGTCGAGGTAGGCCTCGTCCCCGTGCTCGACCACCCACTCCGGGTTCTCCCCGGCCGGGTGGCCCTCGGCCAGGTTCTCCAGGTCCGGGTCGAGGAACCCCACACGGTAGGGGTTGAACCAGGCGTGCAGCTCCAGACCCCGCTCGTGGGCCCCGGCCACCGCGTACTCCAGCGGGTCGTAGCCGGGGTCGCCGCCCTGCTCACCGGTGAGGTAGCGCGCCCACGGCTCCAGATCGGACGCGTAGACCGCGTCCGCGGTGGGCCGCACGTGCAGGAACACGGCGTTGAGCCCCAGCTCCGCGGCGTCGTCGAGGTAGGCGTCCAGCTCCTCGCGCTGTTCGTCCGCGGACAGGCCGGGTTCGGAGGGCCAGTCGATGTTGCGCACGGTGGTGAGCCAGGCGCCGCGCATCCGGCGCCCGCGGTCGTCGGACGGGCACTCGACGGGCACCGCGGACGCCGACGGCGACGCGGCTCCGGGTGCGGTCCCGTCGGCACCCGCGGACGCGGCTGCGGAGGGCCCGGTGTCCGAGGGCGAGGGGCCCGAGGGGGGAACGGCCCCGTCCCGCCCCGCCGCGTCGACGGTGTCCCCGGACGCCGAGCACCCCGACACCAGGGCGGCGGCCGCCACGACCGCCGCCGACCAGCGCGCCATCCGACGCGGTGCCGCAGCCCGTGCCCCCATGCCCACACTCCCCGAACCGGTTCGCGTGCCGCCTCCCTGGTGGCACGCCGCACAACAGGCTAAAGGAGATCGTCAAGGTTCGGACACGATTCCACCAAGCTGTGGACAAAGGCACGTTCCGTCGGAATCCGGGGCCTCCGTCCCCTCCCGGCCCCGGCCGCTCCGAGCCCCGCGGAGCCGGGAGGAACCCGCGATGCGGGGCTTCACACGAGGTCCTAGACTCGGTCCCCGTGAACGCCGCCCTGAGTCCCACGAAACTGTTCGTCCGCACCGCGCCCCTGGAGGACGGTGGCGGAAGCCTCGTCCACCGCCTGCCCGCCGAGGCCCCCCTGGCCTGGCTGACCGGTGAGGACGGCGTCGTGGGCTGGGGATCGGCGGCACGCCTGGACATCGGGGGCTCCCCCCTGGGCACCGAACCCACCGACACCGGCCGCTTCGGCCGGGCCGCGCGCTGGTTCGCCGACCTGGTCGGGAACGCCGAGGTGGAGGACGCGGTCGGCCTGCCCGGCACCGGCCTGGTCTCCTTCGGCACGTTCACCTTCGCGCCCACCTCCGGCGGCTCCGCGCTCGTGGTGCCCCGGGTCCTGGTCGGCAGACGCGACGGGCGCGCGTGGGTGACCACCGTGACCGACCGACCGGGCACGGCGCCCGACGTCCGGCCCTCCTCCGCCGCCGCCGACCCGCGTCCGGTCGGCCCCCTGCACTGGCACCCCGGTTCCCTGACCGGGCGGGAGTGGATGGACACCGTCGCGGACACCGTCGCCCGGATCCGCTCCGGGGAGCTCGACAAGGCGGTCCTGGCGCGCGACCTCGTCGCCGAGGCGGAGTCCCCCGTCGACGTGCGCACCCTCCTGGAACGCCTCCGCCTGCGCTACCCGAGCTGCTTCACCTTCTCCGTCGACGGCATGGTCGGCGCCACCCCCGAACTCCTGCTGCGCCGCGAGGGCGACCGGCTCTCCTCCCTGGTCCTGGCCGGGACCAGGCCGCGCGGACGCGACGCCGTCGAGGACCGCCGCCTGGCCGAGGAACTCCGCGCCTCGGCCAAGGACGTGGAGGAACACGCCCTGGCCGTGGACTCCCTGCGCACCGCCCTGGAGCCCCTGGTGCGGGAACTCTCCGTGCCCTCCTCCCCCCAGCTGCTCGCGCTCGCCAACGTCCAGCACCTGGCCACCCGCGCACACGCCCGTCTCGCCTCCGGGGTGTCGGCGCTGGACGCGGTCGCCGCGCTGCACCCCACCGCCGCCGTCGGGGGTACCCCCACGGCGGCGGCGATGCGTCTGATCGCCGAGGTCGAGGGGATGGACCGGGGCGGCTACGCCGGCCCCGTCGGCTGGTTGGACGGCGCGGGCAACGCCGAGTGGGGCATCGCGCTGCGCTCGGCCCGGGTGGAGGGCCGGCGCGCCCGCCTGTTCGCCGGCTGCGGGATCGTCGCCGGTTCGGACCCCGCCGCCGAACTCGCCGAGAGCGAGTCCAAGTTCCGCCCGGTGCGCGAGGCCCTGACCGACCCCGACGCCTGACCGGTCGGGCTCCTGGACCGGGACACACGCGTGTAACACGGCGCCGTTAACGTGCGCACATGCGCACCGACGAGGTCCCCTGGACCGACCCCGACGCCGTCCGCCTCCGCGGTCTCCAGCGCACGGAGATCGCCGAGCGGTACGGCACCCCCGACTCCGAACCCGGCACTCCCCCGTCCGCCGACGACATCGCGGTGTTCGTCGTGGCCTACGACGGGGACGGCACCGCCGTGGGCTGCGGCGGCCTGCGCGACCTGGGCGACGGCACCGGCGAGGTCAAGCGCATGTACGTCGTCCCCGAGCGGCGCGGCTCCGGCGCGGCGGCGACGGTCCTGGCCGCGCTGGAGGACCGGGCCCGGGAGCGGGGCTGGAAGCGGCTGAGGTTGGAGACGGGCGACCGGCAGCCCGACGCGGTGCGCTTCTACACGCGCTCGGGGTACGCGCCCATCCCCCGGTTCGGCGCCTACGCCGACTGCGCCTCCTCCCTGTGCTTCGAGAGGGTGCTGTGACGCCTCACGCCTGATCCGCCACCTCCGCGACCGTCCCGAGCGTCTCCCGGAGCCGGGCGACCTCGACCGTCCAGGCGGCACCGCCGGACTCGGCCCACAGGTCCTGGAGTTCGGACGGCGCGGACGTGACCCTGGCGAGGGCTCTGTCGGCGGGGCCGCGCAGACCGGTGAGGTCGGGCACGATCCCCTCGCGCCCGTGGTCGGGGGCAGCGCTCGGCCGCCGGCCTGCGACGAGCTCACCCCAGAAGTCCATCGCCGTGTCGTTGTCGAAGGGACCGCAACCCCAGGCACCCATGTCCGCCTCCCGTCGTGGTGGTGTCCGTTCAGCATGGCGGTCACCACCGACGGATCCCGCCGGCCGCGCGTCCTCCGCCCCGTTCCGCCCGGCGGACCGGGAGCCCGGCCGTCCACAGGAGCGTGATCACCCTGTCACCGAACGTCCCATCCGGGTCATGATGGTTCGGGGCGCCCGGTGCGCCCACCGGGAGCGCGGATCGAGGAGGCGACATGGGCGGAGCCGACCTGGGCGAGGGGTGGCAGTTCTGGGTGGACCGGGGCGGCACGTTCACCGACATCGTCGCCCGGCGCCCGGACGGGCGCCTGCTCACGCACAAGCTGCTGTCCGAGGACCCGCACCGCTACGACGACGCCGCCGTGGCGGGCATCCACGCCCTGCTCGACCGGGAGGGGGCGGCCGTGTCCGGGATCGACGCGATCCGAATGGGCACCACCGTGGCGACCAACGCCCTGCTGGAGCGCACCGGAGAGCGGACCGCCCTGGTGGTCACGCGCGGGTTCGCCGACGCGCTGCGCATCGGCTACCAGGACCGGCCGCGCATCTTCGACCGCCGCATCGTGCTGCCCGACCGGCTCTACGAACGGGTCGTGGAGGTCGACGAACGGGTCACCGCCCGGGGCGAGGTACTGCGCGAACCCGATCTGGAGCGGTTGGCCGGGGAGCTGGCGCAGGTGCGCGACTCGGGGGTCGGGGCGGTGGCCGTCGTGTGCCTGCACAGCCACCTGTACCCCGAGCACGAACGGCGGATCGGTGCGCTCGCGCGGCGGCTGGGGTTCGGTCAGGTGTCGCTGTCCAGCGAGGTCAGCCCGCTGATGAAACTCGTCCCGCGCGGTGACACCACGGTCGTGGACGCCTACCTGTCGCCGGTGCTGCGCCGGTACGTGCGCGGTGTGGCCGGGCGGCTCAGCGGTGTGCGACTGATGTTCATGCAGTCCAACGGGGGGCTGGCCGAGGCCGGGCACTTCCGGGGCAAGGACGCGGTCCTGTCGGGTCCGGCGGGCGGCATCGTCGGGATGGCCCGGCTGTCGCGGACGGCGGGCTACGACCGGGTGATCGGCTTCGACATGGGGGGCACCTCCACCGACGTGTCGCACTGTACGGGCGAACTGGAGCGGGTCTTCCACAGCCGGGTGGCGGGGGTGCGGCTGCGCGCGCCGATGCTGGACATCCACACGGTCGCGGCGGGCGGCGGCTCGGTGCTGCGGTTCGCGGGCGGTCGCTACCAGGTCGGCCCCGACTCGGCGGGCGCGGACCCCGGTCCGTGCTGCTACCGCCGCGGCGGCCCCCTGGCGGTCACCGACGCCAACGCCCTGCTCGGGCGGATCCAGCCGCGCCACTTCCCGACGGTGTTCGGCCCCGGCGGCGACCAGCCGATCGACGTCGACGGGGCGCGGCGGGCCTTCGTTGACCTGGCCGCGGACATCCGGGAGCAGACCGGTGACGACCGCACCGCCGAGGAGGTCGCCGAGGGGTTCCTCCGCGTCGCCGTGGAGAACATGGCCAACGCCGTCAAACGGATCTCCGTGCGCAAGGGGCACGACGTCACCGGGTACGCACTGACCACGTTCGGCGGCGCGGGCGGACAGCACGCGTGCGCGGTCGCCGACGCGCTGGGCGTGCGCACGGTACTCGTCCCGCCGATGGCCGGGGTGCTCTCCGCCCTGGGCATCGGGCTGGCCGACACCACGGCGATGCGGCAGCAGTCGGTGGAGGCCCGGCTGGCGCCCGAGGTGTCGGACCGGTTGGCCGGGATCGCCGACGAGCTCGCGGACCGGACCCGCGCCGAACTGCTCGACGAGGGGGTACCGGACTCCCGGATCCGGATCTCGCGTCAGGCGCACCTGCGCTACGAGGGCACCGACACCGCCGTCCCGGTCCCCCTGGCCGGGGTCGAGGCGATGGCGCGCGAGTTCACCAGGAACCACCGGCGGATCTACTCCTTCACGATGGACCGGCCGCTGGTGGTGGAGGCCGTGGCCGTGGAGGCGGTGGGCACCACCGCCCAGCCCGACCTGTCGGACCTGGCGCCGGCCACGGAGCCCGGTGGCGCGGACGGCTCCCCGGGCGCGGAGGCCGCACCCGACGAGACCGTGCGCGTGTACACCGCCGGGGCCTGGCGCGACGTGCCCCTGTACCGCCGTGACGGGCTGCGTCCGGGCGCACGGGTGACCGGACCGGCCGTGGTCACCGAGGCCAACGCCACCACCGTCGTCGATCCGGGGTGGCGGGCCGTGGCCCGGAGCACCGGCCACCTGGTCCTGGAGCGGGTGGCCGCGCGCGTTGAGGGCGCGGTCGGCACCGCCGTCGACCCGGTTCTGCTGGAGGTGTTCAACAACCTCTTCATGTCGATCGCCGAGCAGATGGGCGCCCGGTTGGAGGCCACCGCGCAGTCGGTCAACATCAAGGAGCGGCTCGACTTCTCCTGCGCCCTGTTCGACCCGGACGGGTACCTGGTGGCCAACGCCCCGCACATGCCGGTGCACCTGGGGTCGATGGGGGCCACGATCCGCGAGGTCATCCGGCGCAACGGGGACGGTATGCGGCCGGGCGACGTGTACGCGGTCAACGACCCCTACCACGGAGGCACACACCTGCCCGACGTGACGGTGGTGACCCCGGTGTTCGGTGACGGGGGCGACCGCCCGGTGTTCTTCGTGGCCTCGCGCGGGCACCACGCCGAGATCGGCGGCATCACCCCGGGTTCGATGCCCGCGGCCAGTCGGCACGTGGACGAGGAGGGGGTGCTCTTCGACAACTGGCTGCTCGTGCGCGGGGGCCGCCTCCGTGAGGAGGAGACGCGCCGCCTGCTCACCGGAGCCCGGTACCCCTCCCGTGCCCCGGAGGTGAACCTGGCCGACCTGCGGGCGCAGGTCGCGGCCAACGCCAGGGGGGTGGAGGAGGTCGGCCGGATGATCGACCACTTCGGCCGGGACGTGGTCCACGCCTACATGGGGCACGTGCGCTCCAACGCCGAGCAGGAGATCCGCACCGTCATCGGCTCCCTGCGCGACGGTGCGGCCCGCTACGAGACGGACGCGGGCGCGGTGATCGCGGTGCGGATCGACGTGGACCGGGAGCGGCGGTCGGCGGTCGTCGACTTCACCGGCACCTCGGCACAGCTCGGCACCAACTTCAACGCCCCCTCGTCGGTGGCCACGGCCGCCGTGCTGTACGTGTTCCGCACCCTGGTCGCCGCCGACATCCCGCTCAACGACGGCTGCCTGGTCCCGCTGCGGATCGTCATCCCGCCGGGCACGATGCTCTCCCCGGTCCACCCCGCGGCGGTCGTCGCGGGCAACGTGGAGACCTCCCAGGCGGTCACCGGGGCGCTGTACCAGGCGCTGGGGGTCCAGGCCGAGGGGTCGGGAACGATGAACAACGTGACCTTCGGCGACGACCGGCGCCAGTACTACGAGACCGTCTCCTCCGGGTCGGGGGCCGGGCACGGGTTCGACGGGACCTCCGTGGTGCAGACGCACATGACCAACTCCCGCATGACCGACCCCGAGGTGCTGGAGTGGCGCTTCCCGGTGCTGGTCGAGGAGTTCGCGATCCGGCGCGGAAGCGGCGGTGCGGGCACCTGGCGGGGCGGGGACGGCGCGCTGCGGCGGCTCCGCTTCCGGGAACCGATGACCGTGAGCACCCTGTCCGGCCACCGTCGGGTGCCGCCGTACGGGATGGCGGGCGGGTCGCCCGGTGCCCTGGGGGAGAACTCCGTCCGCCGGGCGTCCGGTGAGGTCGAGGTGCTGCGCGGGTGTGACTCGGTCCGAATGGAGCCGGGTGACGAGCTGGTCATCCGCACCCCGGGAGGAGGCGGGTACGGCACCCCCGCGGGTGGCTGAGAGGGGCCGGTGCGTGGCGGGGAGCTGCCCGCCACGCACCGGCGGGGTACCGGAACCGGCCGTCAGCCGGTCAGCCCGTAGGTGGTCAGCACCGTCGCGTGGTCGGTGGTCCACTCGTTGTCGGCGTGGTTGGGCACCGGTGCGGGGTCACCGGCGATGAGCGTGCGCGAGTCCCGCACGCTCAGTCCGTCGCCCGCGTGGTACACGAAGTCGATCCGGTCCTGCGGCTCGGCGCGGCCGGTCGACCCGTTGTGCCGCGGGTACAGCGGCGACCACGTGGTCCCCGGTACGGCCACCGGGTCGGGGTTGGCCGCGCGGAAGGAATCCACCAGGCCCGCCTCGGTCGGCAGGACCGAGGTCGGCCAGGGCACATCGGCGTAACCGCAGTTCCTCTCCCGCAGCTCCTCGGTCCAGTCCAGGTGGGAGGGCGCGTTGAAGTCGCCCACGAGCAGTACGGGAACGTCGTCGGCGCGGTCGATCTGGTCCGCCATGGCCGCCAGGGTGTCGGTGATCTGCCCCGTGCGGCCCGACTCCGCCTCGCGCTGGAGGATCGTGTCCACGTCCATCCCGTCGAAGCACGCGTCGTACGGACCGTAGGGCGTGTAGCCCAGGTGCGCGGTCCACAGGTTGACCTGGGACTCCTCTCCGTCGAGCGCGACGCGTACCCCGGCCGAGGCGTTGGCCGTGCCGTACTCCTCGACGATCGGGTAGCGGCTGAGCACGCCCAGACTGCCGCCGCTCTGCCAGTGGTACCAGCCCAGGGCGTCGGCGAGCCGGGCCGCGGCGGCGCCCTCGGTCTCCTGGAGGCCGACGACGTCGGCGCCGCTCTCCAACAGGAAACGCACCTGCTTGTCGTGGTGGCCGTTCACCCGGCTGCCGCCGTGCCAGGTGTTGAAGGTGAGCACGTCCAGTTCCGGCACGAGTGCCGTACCGCGCGGCCGGACGGGGACGGTCGCGGTGATCCGGGCCGAGGAGCCGTCGGGGCCGGTCGCCTCGACGGTGACCTCCGCGGTGGAACCGCCCGATCCGTCCGGCGTCCCGGACAGGGTCCCGTCGATGGCGACGTCGATCCACGCGTCGCCGCCGACCTTGGTGAACTCGGCGTCGGGGCGCGAGGCCAGGCCGCCCAGGTCGGCCTCGTAGGGGTCTGCGACACGCGCGTTGCGCAGGGTGGCCGCCTCGACGGGGAAGGTGACGGGGGCGTCGGAGGGGAGGTACACGTCGACGGGTTCGGTCAGCCAGGTGTAGCCGTCCCTGGCGAGGAGGTAGACGACGTAGTGGCCGGGTGCCAGGGAGTCCGCGGGCAGCGTGACGGTGCCCGCGCTGCCGGGGGCGTACTCCCAGACCAGGGAGGGCGACACGTACTCCTCGTTCTCCGGCCCGCCGCCGGAGGCGTGGTAGAGACCGATCCAGTTCGTGGGGTGGGGGGCGGTGGTGGTGTAGGCGAAGGTGACGGGGGCGCCCTCCACCACCTCCAGGGTTCCCTGTCCCTCGGCGGACGCGGGTGCCGCGCCGAGGGACAGGATGATCGCCACGACGACCGCGGGGACCAGGTGCCGGATACGCATCCGGTATCTGCCTCTCGTGTGGGGGAACGATGACGGGCCCATGAGTACCAGGAGAGCCGCCCGCCGCGACCTGCGGGGGTGCGCCTCGGACGCGGGTGGCCGCCGCGTGAACCCGGGCACACCTGAGCGCGAACCGTCCCTGAGGCTCGGGGGTCGGGCACCTCCGGAGCCGTTGACACCGCGGGAGATCGGGACTTATCGTCTGCGAAACCGTTAGGAAAGTTTCCTAACAGTGAAGGGCAACCGTCCCGCCCGGACCCTTGGAGACCCCGTGCGACGAACCCCCCGCCTTCTCGCCACCCTCGCCGCGGCACTGCTCGCGGCCTCCCTCGCCCCGGCCCCCGCATCCGCCTCCTCCACCGCCTCCGTCTCCGCAAGCACGGAGACCGCCGCCGCCCAGCTCCCCGACCGGGTGCTGGCGGGCTACCTGCACACCAGCTTCGCCAACGGCTCGGGCTGGGTGGACCTGGCCGACGTGCCCGAGCAGTGGGACATCATCCACCTCGCCTTCGCCGAACCCACCTCCCCCACCTCCGGTGAGCTGGAGTTCTCCCTGTGCCCGCGCACCGAGTGCCCGCAGGTCCCCACGGAGCAGGAGTTCACCGCCCAGATCGCCGACGCCCAGGCACGCGGCACGAAGGTCGTGCTGTCCGTCGGCGGCCAGAACGGCCAGGTCCGGTTGGAGACCGCGCAGGCCCGCACCGCCTTCGTCGAGTCCGCCTCGGCGATCATCGACCGCTACGGACTCGACGGCATCGACATCGACTTCGAGGGCAACTCCCTCTACCTGGAGGAGGGCGACACCGACTTCCGCTCCCCCACCACACCGGTGATCACCAACCTCATCGGAGCTCTGCGCGACCTCACCGACCGCCACGGCCCCGACTTCGTCCTCACCATGGCGCCCGAGACCTTCTTCGTGCAGGTGGGCCACCAGTTCTACGGCCGCGGCCAGTGGGGCGGCGCCGACCCCCGCGCCGGCGCCTACCTGCCGGTCATCCACGCGCTGCGCGACCGGCTCACCCTCCTGCACGTCCAGCACTACAACTCCGGCCCGATCATGGGCCTGGACGGCCAGTACCACTTCATGGGAGGTGCCGACTTCCACCAGGCGATGGCCGACATGGTGCTGACCGGCTTCCCCGTCCAGGGCGACCCCGCCCAGTTCTTCCCGCCGCTGGCCCCCGAGCAGGTCGCCATCGGTCTGCCCGCCTCACCGTACGCGGGCAACGGACACACCTCCGTGGCCGAGGTCCAGTCCGCGTGGGACTGCCTGACCACCGGTTCGGGGTGCTCGGGGTACACCCCGGCCGCCGCCCACCCCGGGCTGCGCGGCCTGATGTCCTGGTCGATCAACTGGGACCGCTTCGGCGGTGACGAGTTCGCCACCGAGCACGGTCGGCACCTGGGCACCTGAGTCCGGGGCCCGCACCCTCCCCGGCCCCGGCCGCGCCCCGCTCCGGACCGTTCTTCCGGAGCGGGGCGCGCCCGTGTGCTCAGTGCTCGTGGTCGTGGCCGTCGTCGGCGTGCCCGGGCGCGGGTTCGGCGGGCGCGGAGGGCTGGGCGGAACCACCCGGTTCGCCCGCCGTGGAGTCGGCCGGGGCGGTCATGTCCGTCCCGGCCTCCTCGTGCTCCTCCTCCGTGTGGCCGTCGTCGGCGTGGGTGTCCGTGCCGTGGGCGTGCCCCGAGGCGCCGTTCACGGCGGCCGCGGTGGAGAACGCCACCACCAGGGCGGCGACCACGACGGAGCCGATCACCGGAGCCCCGGGCTCGGCACCGCTGCCACGGCGCAGCATCGCCCAGAGGGCGCAGACCGCCACGACGAGCTCCAGCGCGACGGCGACGGTGTCGGTGACTCCGATCGGCTCGGGGATCCAGGCGTGCGGCCCGAAGGGAACCCCGACCGCGCGGCTGACCGCCCAGGTACCGACGGACCCCAGGTTGACGAGCGTTCCGAGGGCCATCAGCGCCCGGCCGCCGGGCCACACCGCGAGGACGGCCCACGCCGCCTGGACCACACCGGTGGCCACGAAGAAGACACCGGCCAACATCCACTCGTTCCAGTGGTCCGGTGTCATGACGAGGTGGATCAGGGCGGTTCCCGCGGAGGCCGTGGCCGCGATGTATCTGGCCGGCCCGCTGCCCCTGGGCACGGCGCGGCGACGCGTGTGACTCATGTGTACGTACTCCCGATGACGTTCGGTCGAAGGTGGCATGCCGAGGGCCCGCACGAGCCGCGTGAAGCGGCGCGTCGTGCGTGGCCCAGGGGCATCTACACCCGCAGAACCGACATCTCGGCGAGGAGTCTGGGCACGCGTCTTCGGCGCCGTACACCGCGCGCGAACGCCCACGGGACGGCGGCGCCGTGGGCCCGCAGGGGGCGCGTGGGGGTCGGTGGAGCCTGGGGAAGGGCCAGGACCAGCGGCGCGAACAGGGCGAAGGGGGCCGCTGCCGTGCTCAGGCAGTCGGCGTGGGCGTGGTCCCGTACGGCGGCGCAACCCGCATCTGCCACCTCGCCGTGGTCGCCGACCGCTCCCGACGCCCCGTGCGTCGGGTGCGGCGCGTTTCCGTGCGCCGCGTGGTGCCGCGCCGGACCGTGGGAGGCGTGGGTCGAGGCGCCCTCGGCCCCGTGCACGAGTGTCACCGCGAAAAGCGCGCACAGCAGTGCCAACAGCCACAGGGCGGGCGCGGTACGCGCGGCGGTGGGGCTCACGGGAAGCGGTCTCCTACGAGGGGGATGGGGCGGGGCGGACCTCCACGGGGTCGGCGCGCGCCGCGCACGACCCTACCCGTCCCCCGGTCCGTCCCGCGAACCCGGCCACCCGGACCAACGGCGCACGGCCGTCGGTTCCGCCGCTGGAACGGGGGCACCCGCCCCGCAGCGCCCGTGCGCGTACGGCTAACGTGTGGGCCACAAATATGAGGAGAGGTACCCGGGTGAACGGGATCGACGGACTGGCCGAGCGGTTCGAGGAACACCGGACCCGCCTGCGGGCGGTGGCCTACCGCCTGCTCGGCTCGCTCGGTGAGGCCGACGACGCCGTCCAGGAGACCTGGCTGCGGCTGGCCCGGACCGGCGGCGACAGTGTGGACAACCTCGGCGGATGGCTGACGACCGCGGTCTCGCGGGTCTGCCTGAACACCCTGCGTTCCCGGGAACGCCGCCGGGAGGGCCCCTTGCCGACGCACGTCCCCGACCCCGTCGTGGACCGTCCGGACGGCGGCGACCCCGCCTACGAGGCGCTGCTGGCCGACGCCGTGGGGATGGCGCTCATGGTGGTGCTGGAGACGATGTCGCCCGCCGAACGGCTGGCCTTCGTCCTGCACGACATGTTCGACGTGCCCTTCGAGGAGATCGCGGCACTGCTCGACCGTTCGCACGCCGCCACCCGGCAGTTGGCGAGTCGGGCGCGCCGCCGCGCCAGGGAGGACGCACCGGCACCCGACCCCGACCCCGCCCTCCAGCGCGAGGTCGTGGACGCGTTCTTCGCCGCGACCCGCCACGGGGAGTTCGACGCGCTCGTCGCGGTGCTCGACCCCCAGGTCGTGCTGCGCTCCGAGGGCGGCGCCGGACACCCGGACCGGACGGTCGTCCTCCGCGGGGCCCGCACGGTGGCGGAGCAGGCCGCCACGTTCGGCTCCCTCTCCCCCTTCGCGCGTCCGGCCCTGGTCAACGGCGCCGCGGGGGCCGTGGTGATCGTGCACGGGCGACCCCTGTCGGTCATGGCCTTCACCGTCTCCGACGGGCGGATCACCGCGATCGACGTGCTGGCCGACCCGGCGCGGCTGGAAGGTCTCGATCTGGCCGTCTGAGCCGCCGCCCGGTGCCGCCGGACCGGCACGGGTCAGGGGGCCAGGCGTTCGGCCAGCAGGGCGACACCGATGACGACCATCGCGGCCCCCGACACCCGGGTGACCGCACGCGCCGCGGCGGGCCGGGCGCCCAGCACCGCACGCGCCGTGAGGCCCACGCACAGGTAGACGACCGCGCAGCTGGCCGTGTGCACCAGGCCCAGCATCGCGATCTGGGCACCCACGGGCCAGCCGTCCGCCGGGTCGGTGAACTGCGGCAGCAGTGCCATGAACAGCAGCAGCGCCTTGGGGTTGAGCCCGCTGACGCCGATGCCCCGAACGAGTCCGGCACCCCGTGAGGCCCCGGTGCCGGACTCGGTCGCGCCGCCTGGGACGGCGGGCCGCGCCAGGGTCACGGCTCCGATCCAGACGAGGTAGAGCGCCCCGGTCACGGTCAGGGCGGTGAGCACGGCCGGGGTCCGCGCCACGAGGGTCGCCACCCCGGCCGCGACCACGCCCGTCAGTGCCACGTAGCCCAGCAGGAGACCGCCGACCGCCGGAAGGACCGACCGGTCCCGCAGACCGGCGGTGATGGTGTGGGCCCAGTCCGCCCCCGGGACGAGGATGAGCAGGACGGAGACGGCCCAGAACGCGGTGATGGAACTGGTGGCCACGGCGTTTTCCTCCCCCTCGTGCGGGCTACCTGAGGGAGATTAGCCGTGTTCGGCCCGAAGGTGTTGCCAAAGTTTCGACCACGGACCGAACTGTGTGGAAGGATCTCCTCCATGGATGCTGTGGACCGGAAGATCCTTGCCGAGCTCCAGGAGGACGGCCGTCTGACGGTCACCGAACTGGCCGCGCGCGTGCGCCTGAGCCTGTCCCCCTGCCACCGTCGGCTGCGGGAACTGGAACGCTCGGGAGCCGTCCGCGGCTACCGGGCGATCCTGGACGCCGGCACCGTCGGGCTGACCTTCGAGGCGCTCGTGTTCGTCACCATGCGCCAGGAGGACCGCGACACCGTCGCCGCCTTCGAGGGGGCCCTCGCCGACATCCCGGAGGTGGTGCGCGCCGAGCGCCTCTTCGGCGACCCGGACTACCTCGTACGGGTGGTGAGCCGGGACCTGCCGGCCTTCCAACGGCTCTACGACGACCGGCTCGCCACCCTGCCCGGCGTCCAGAGGCTCAGCTCGACCCTGGTGATGAAACACGTCGTCGAGGAGCGCCCGCTGCCCCTGTGAGGAGCACCGCGAGGAGCCGCACGCGGGACACGGACCACCCCTCGGTCCGGAAAGCGACGACCCGAAATTCGGACGTAGCGTCATCGCGTAATTACGTCTGGTAAAAATAGCAGGCACGTCCCCCTGCGGCGCCCCCGTCGTCCCCTCGGCGTGTGCGGGCCGGATCCCCGGTGGACGCTTCCACACACGAACGAGGTGATCGGGTGAGTTGGGACAGCACGGGCACAGACGGAGCACCCCGGGCCCCGCGGGACGTGGTCAGCGGCTCGGGCCTGCGCGCGCCGCACCGCGTCTGGCACCGGTTGGGACGCTCCCTGGCGGGCGAACTCATCCTGCCCGACCAGAACGAGTACCACACCGCGCGCCGCACCGCGGACCCGCGCTTCGACACCGCCACCCCGCGCGCGGTGGTGCGGTGCGCCCACGAGGCCGACGTCGTCCACGCCGTGGACTTCGCCCGCCGCTGGGGCATCCGCGCCCACGTCCGGTCGGGCGGCCACTGCCCCCTGGGCTCCTCGACCGGCCCCGGCCTGGTCATCGACCTGTCCCCGCTGAGCGCCGCCGTCGTCGACGGCGGCACCGCCTGGTGCGCCGGGGGTACGCTCACCGAGGCGTTCACCGCGGCCCTCGACGCCCGCGGCCGCACCGTGCCCGCCGGCAGGTGCGGATCGGTCGGCGTGGCGGGGCACACCCTGGGCGGAGGCACCGGACCGACCGGACGCAGGCACGGGTTCACCCTCGACAGCCTGACCGGCGCCCGCGTCGTCCTCGGCGGCGGCCAGGTGGTCGACTGCGACGCCGACCACCACCCCGACCTGTTCTGGGCCCTGCGCGGGGCGGGCCACACCGCCTACGGGGTGGTCACCGGGCTGACCTTCCGGACCCGGCCCGCCCGGCCGGTCACCGACTTCCTGCTCGGCTGGCCCGCCGACTGCCGCGCCCGGGTCCTGGCCGCCTGGCAGTCCTGGGGACCGCACGCCCCGGACGAACTCTCCACGACGGCCACGATCCGCGCGGGTGCCCCGGACACCGCTCTGCCCCCGGTGACCGTGGGCGGCTCCTGGCTGGGCGATCCTCCCGGGCTGGAGCACCTGGTGGACGACCTCGTGGCGGCGGTGGGCCGGGCCCCGCAGGTCCGGACGGGCACCACCCGCGCGAACACCGTCCCCGGAGCCCCTGTCCGGGGAGGAGACGACACACACGTCCGCGGCACCGTCCTGCGGCGGCACGAGTTCTTCGAACGTCCGCTCGACGCGACCGCCCTGGAGACGGTCACCACAGCACTGGAGCGGGACCCCCGCGTCGGGGAGCGGCGCCGCCTGACCCTGGAGGCCATGGGCGGGGCCTACGACCGGTCGACGGCGGAGTCGGCGGCGCTCCCGCACCACGGGGCGCTCTTCGGTGTCCTCTCCGAGTTCCGTCCCGCCAGCGGAGGGACCGACACGTGCACGGCGTCCCAGGAGTCCCTGCACAGGGTGCTGCGACCGCTGGCGTCGGGCACCGCGCACCCGAACCACCCCGAGGCGGACCGGGACGACTGGCAGCGGGCCTACCACGGCGACCACCACGCCCGTCTGGAGGAGATCCGCGTCCGCTACGACCCCGACGGCGTCTTCGGCTTCCCGCTCGCCCAGGTCGCGCGGGACCGCGCGGGCCACCTGGAGCACGCCGGGCACGCGGACCGCGTCCCGGAGGCGAGGGTGGGGCCGCGCTTGCGGCGAGACGGGCGGGGGGAACCCGGCGGGGTCCGCGGCGTTCCCGCCGAGCGCGCCCGGACGACGGGCGACCGCTGACCACCGGTCGGCGTGTTCGGCCGCACCGGTCGCGCGCGACGGTGCGCCGCGGCGGTGGCATGCTCGTGACCGTGGACGAGGATGTGCGGGACGAAACGGCGCGGCGGTGGTGGGGGCGTGTCGCGGGCGCCTGGGTGTTCTCCCTCGCCGCGCTGCACTTCTACCGGTCCCTGGGCGGCGGGGTGGGCCTGAGCGTCTCGGCGGGCCCCTGGCCGAGACACGCCCCACGTGGTTCGTGGTGGTAGGTCTGCGGGGTGTGGGACTGCTGTGCCTGGTCGGCGGTGCGCTGGGGTGGCGGCTCGCCGGGCGGCGGCCCCACGGCCCCGTGGAACGGGCGCTCACCGCCAGGTCCCGCATCCGGTCGGACCGGCCGGGGTCCCTGCGCTCCGGCTCGGTGTCGACGAGGGGCAGCGTCGCCGCGACCGTCACGATCCGCGCCCGTGTGCCCTGTCGTACCGCCGTGTGACAACGGTGACGCGCAACCGGTACCACCGAAACCAGAACCCTCGGGATCGTAGGCACAACAGGCCCACGTACGCGTGCGCCCCTCGGCACTAACCTCGGTCTACCGGCGGCGCGCGGCCCCGACGGGTCACCCTCCGGCCACGCTCCGTCGCCCGCGGTCCGGGAGGGCGGGTGCTCCCGCCCACGGGACCGCACCCCGCACCGCGTACGCACCACGAGCCGGAACGGACTCCATGACCACCATCCTCATCACCGGATCGACCGACGGTCTCGGCCGCGCACTGGCCCTGCGCCTGGCCCGGGACCGGGCGCGGCTGCTGCTCCACGGTCGCGACCCCGCCAAGCTCGCCGCCCTGGCCGCGGAGGTCGGGAAGGAGGGCGCGCCGACCCCGGAGACACTGGTCGCCGACTTCTCCGACCTCGCCCAGGTGGCTCGGATGGCCGCCGAGGTGCCCACGCGCACCGACCGCCTCGACGTCCTGGTCAGCAACGCGGGTATCGGGTTCGGCGAACCCGACGGACGGGAGCGCCGGGTCGGTGCCGACGGGTACGAACTGCGCCTGACCGTGAACTACCTGGCCGGCTTCCTGCTCACCCTCGACCTGCTGCCCCTGCTGCGCGCCTCGGCCCCCGCACGCGTGGTCAACGTCTCCTCCCTGGGCCAGGCCCCCGTCGACCTGGACGACCTCATGTTCGAGCGCGACTACGACGGGGTGGACGCCTACCGTCGGAGCAAGCTCGCGCAGATCATGTCGGCCACCGGGTTCTCCGCACGGGTCCCCGCCGAGGAGGTCACCTTCACCAGCCTCCACCCGGCCACCTTCATGCCGACCAAGATCGTCACGTTGCACGGCATCACCCCGGTCGACACTCTGGAGGAGGGCCTGAACGCGACGTACCGCCTGGTCACCGACCCCGCGTTGGCCGGGGTGACCGACCGGTTCTACGACCGTCTGCGTGAGGGCCCCGTCGACGGCCAGGCCTCGGATCCCGCGGTCCGGGCGGAACTGTGGCGCCGCAGCCTGCGTCTGGTGGGACGGGAGGACGTCGGGTTCGGCGCCTCCGCCTCCGACCCGACCGGCTGAGCCGGCACGGGGTCGACAGCCGTCCGGCAGCGGACGGCCGCGGGGCGACGGGAGGATCGGGAGCGGACGGGGCCGACCGCGCGCTCCCCGACGGGGGTCGGGGACCACGCGCAAGAACGGGAGACACGGATGGAACTCGGTCTGCACGTCGCGGACTTCACATGGGCGGGCGGCACCCCCGAACTGGGCCGCACCCTCGCGCGGACCGTCGGCGACGCCGAGGACTCGGGGATCGCCCGGGTCACGGTCATGGACCACTTCTGGCAGATCGGCCACGGTCTGGGGCCACGCGAGGACGCGATGCTGGAGGCCTACACCACTCTGGGCTTCCTCGCCGCCCACACCGCGCGGGTGAAGCTGCACACGCTGGTCACCGGCGCCGTCTACCACGAGCCCGGTGTCCTGGCCAAGCAGGTCACCACGCTGGACGTACTCTCCGGCGGCCGGGCCGGGCTCGGTATCGGCGCGGGGTGGTTCGCGGACGAGGCCCGCGGGCTGGGGCTGCCGTTCCCGCCCACCGGCCAGCGGTTCGACATGCTGGAGGAGACCCTGCGCGTCCTGCTCCGGATGTGGAGCGGCGACGAGCGGCCGTTCGAGGGAGAGCACTACCGGCTCGAACGGCCGCTCAACTCACCCGGCCCGCTCAGCCGACCGCACCCGTACCTGATGATCGGCGGGTCGGGTGAGCGCCGGACCCTGCGCCTGGTCGCCAGGTACGCGGACGCCTGCAACATCTTCGGCGGGCCCGAGGCCGGGCGCAAACTGGACGTGCTCCGGCGGCACTGCGAGGACGTGGGGCGTGACCCCGAGGAGGTCGAGAAGACGTCGATCCTGCCCCTCACCCCGGGCACCACCACCGACGAACTGGTCAGGAGCCTGCTCGACCTGCGCGCGACCGGGTTCACCGCGGTCTACGTGTACGGCCGCGGGTTCGCCGACCCCCGGGAGGCGGTGGACCTGGTCGCCGGCACCCTGCCGGAGGTCGCCGAGGCCTGACCCCGCGCCCGTCCCCCTCACCGGAGGAGTTCCCCCGGTCGCCGTCGGCCTTCTCCGGGGCCGCTCGCGAGCGGCCCCGGAGGGGAGGTAGCGTGTCTCCCGACATTAGACCTAAGCAACTTAGTCACATAGGTCGGAATGTGCGGGGCCGCGCGGCGCACGCCGGTCACCCGCACCCGGACAGACGGGATCACCGATGGCAGACGGCAGGGGGGCGGAGCGGTCCCGAAGGCGCAGGGAGACCGCCGAGCGCCGCCGCGAGGAACAGCAGCGGCAGCGTCGACAGCGCAGGACACGCCGCCTCGTGTTGGCCGGAACCGCCGCCACGGCCGCGGTCGCGGCCGTGGCGGTCATCGGATGGTCGGTCGCCTCCCGCGAGGGCGACGGCGGACACGGCACCGGCTCGGCGGTGGAGGGCTTCACCCACATCCACGGCGTCGCCCTCCCCGCGTGGGCGACCGACGGCCCGTTCGTGGCCACCCACGACGGCCTCGTCGCGTCCACCCCCGACGGCGGGTGGCAGACGGTCAGCGAGGACCCGCACGACTTCATGGGGTTCACCCCGCACCCGGCGGTGGAGGGGCTGATGTTCTCCAGCGGGCACCCGGCACCCGGCAGCGACCTGGTCAACCCGCTCGGCTTCATGGTCAGCGAGGACGGCGGCCGCACCTGGCAGACCCGCGCCCTGGAAGGCGAGGTGGACTTCCACACGATGACCGTCGGCGCCGGGGGCGGCTCCGTCTACGGCTGGTCCATGGGGCTGTACCGCAGCACCGACGAGGGCTTCACCTGGGACGTGGTGGACGCACCGGACCTGGCCGAGGCCGAGGGCGCGACCGCCCTGGCCGCCCACCCCGAGGATCCGGACGAGGTCTGGGCGGGCACCCAGGCCGGGCTGCTGCGCAGCACCGACGGCGGTGGGACCTGGGACCCGGTCCTGGAGGGGGGACCGGTGAGCGCGGTGCACCTGGACCCCTCCGACCCCGCCCGCGTCCTGGCCTACAGCGTCACCGACGGGCTCATGGAGAGCACCGACGCGGGAGCGGAGTGGTCGGAACTCGGCTGGCTGCTGGAGGAGGACGCGGTCGGCCACCTGGCGATCTCCCCCGAGGACCCGGACGAGGTCTGGGCGGGCACCTTCGGAGCGGGCATCCACCGCAGCGGGGACGGCGGCCGGACGTGGGAGGCCCTGGTGGACCGGGGTCGGGCCGCGTCGGGCTGACCGGTGCACGGGGCGTTCGGCGGGTGTGCGCCGGGTACGCTGCGGATGCCCCGGCCAGGGGCGGTGAAGCGGGAGGAGAGGCAGTCGTGCAGCGGTTCGGAGACCTGGAGGCCGCGATCATGGACGCGGTGTGGGGCGCCGGAGGCCCCCTGACCGTGCGCGCGGTCCTGGAACGGCTCGACCGTGATCCGGTACCGGCCTTCACCACCGTGCAGACGGTGATGAACATCCTGCACGGGAAGGGTTGGCTGGACCGCCGGATGGACGGACGCGCCTACCTGTACTGGGCCACGGCCAGCCGCGAGGACTACGTCGCCCGCCTGATGCGTGACGCGCTGGACGAGAGCCCCGACCGGTCGGCGGCCCTGGCCCGGTTCGTCGACGGCATGGACGCGGAGGAGATCTCCGAGCTGTCCGCACGCCTGGCGGCCGCCCGGGCCCGACAGGCGGGACGCCCCTCCGGGCACCCCGAGGGGAGGCACGCGTGAGCGCGGCGCTGCTCCTGGCCGCCCACACGGCCGGAGGCCTCCTTGTGGCCGCGCCGCTCCTGCGCCGCGCCGCCTGGGTGGACCGGGCGCCGCGCCTGGGGCTGCTGGCCTGGCAGGTCCTGACCGTCTCCGTCCTGGTCTCGGCGGTCCTGGCCGGGATCACCCTCGCCCTGCCCGTCGCCCCCGTGTCCGGTGACCTGACCCAGATGCTGCACTCCTGCGCGGCGATGCTCCGCCAGGCCTACGCCACACCGGGCGGCGCGCTCACGACCACCGCCGGGCTCACCGTGTCGGCGGTGGTCGTACTGCGGACCGGGTACGGGATCGGCGCCGAGGGGGTGCGTGCGGCCCTCGACCGCCGCCGCCACCTCACGGCCCTGGCCGTGGTCGGAACCGGGGACGCGCGACTGGGCGCGACCGTGGTCGACCACGACGTGTGCGCCGCCTACTGCCTGCCCGGACGCGGCGGCCGCGTGGTGCTCACCAGCGCGGCGCTGGCCGCCCTGGACGGGCCGGGGCTGGCCGCGGTCCTGGCGCACGAGCGCGAACACCTGCGGGGGCGCCACCACCTGCTGGTCGGGTGGGCGCGCGGGACGGAGCGGGCCTTCCCGTTCGTCCCGGCCTTCGCCGACGCCCGCGCCGAGGTCGCCAGGCTCGCCGAACTGGCCGCCGACGACGCCGCCGCCTCCGCCACGGACCGGCTCACCGTCGCCGGGGCGCTGCTGGCCCTGGCCCGGGGCGACCGGGACGGCGCGGCCGGGCCGGCGGCGTCCGGAGTGCCCGGTGCCGCGCTGGCCGCCAGCGGTTCGGGGAGCGGCCACCGGGTGCGGCGGCTGCTGGCCGAACAGCCTCCGCTGGGGCGCGGCGGACTGATCGTGGCCGCCGTCGCGGTGGGGGCGGCGCTCGCGGTGCCGTTCGCCGCCGCGGCGCTGCCCGGCCTCCTCACGGCGACGGTGGACTGCTGCCTGGTCCACGGCTGACCGCCGGGGCCGGGCCCGGCCCCGGAGCCGACGACACCCGAGACGACACGGACAGGAGCGACGCGATGCCCCGGTGGGCGAAACCGATCACGGTACGGATCGAGGACCGCGACCAGCACCGGTGGATGTTCTGGCTGGCGCTGACGGGGCTCGCCCTCGGCGCGGCGATGGCGGTGTTCGGACTGCCCCCGGTCAGCATCCACGGCCCGCTCCACTTCCTCGGGATCATGGATCCGCTCTGCGGGGGCACCCGGTCGGTGTGGCTGGCGATGACGGGCGACCCGGCCCTGTCGTGGACCTACAACCCGGTCGGGATCCCCCTCGTGGCGGGGGCCGTCCTGACCGTCCTGCGGATCCTGTTCGGGTTCGCGACGGGCCGGTGGATCAACGTGTACATCACCCACACGACGACGCTGTGGGTCGTGGGCGGCGCGCTCTTCGTGCTGCTGGGGCTCCGCCAACAGCTCAACGTCGACCTCCTGCACGACCCGGGCGAGGGGTTCTCGTTCCTCGGCGTGTTCCTGAACGCGCTGCCGGTCCTGGTCGCGGCCGCCTGGATCGCCGTCCAGCGCCACCGGATCACGGCCCGGAGCCGCGCCGGCCGGGCACGGCCGCAGGCGTGACCCCGGCGGCCTCCCCGGTCGGCTGGGAGGATGGGGGCATGGACGTTCTGAGCAGCCGCATCCTGCTGCGCCCCACCGATCTCATCCGGAGCCGCGACTTCTACCGTGACGTACTGGGGCTGGCGGTGCACCGCGAGTTCGGCGATCCCGAGCGGCCCGGAACGGTCTTCTTCCTCGGCAACGGGCTGCTGGAGGTCTCCGGGAACTCCGCGCCCTTCGCGGCGCCGCCGCTGTCCCTCTGGTTGCAGGTGCGTGACGTCCGGGCCGAGTACGCGCGGCTGGCGGAGGCCGGTGCGGAGGGACTGCGCGAGGTGAGGCTGGAGGCCTGGGGACTGTGGGAGGCGTGGATCGCCGACCCCGACGGTGTGCGGATCGTCCTGGTCCAGATCCCGGACGACCATCCCCTGCGACGCGACCGGCGCACGTTCTGAGGCGGCCCCGCGCTGATGCCGCGCGCCCGCCCGGGAGGTCGCCGATGGTCTGGCCGTGCGTCACGACGTCCGTCCTTGGGGTCGGGGCGGGACAGCTCCGGGGAGTCAGCGGAAGACGACGGTGCCGCGGCCGTTGGGCAGCACGCGGTGCTCGCAGTGCCAGCGCACCGCCCGGGACAGTGCTTGCGCCTCGGCGTCGCGGCCCACCGTCGCCAGCGCGCGGGGGCCGTGGGAGTGGTCCACCCGCAGCACCTCCTGCTCGATGATCGGGCCCTCGTCGAGGTCGGCCGTCACGTAGTGCGCGGTCGCCCCGACGTACTTCACGCCGCGCTCGTAGGCCCGGTGGTAGGGCTTGGCGCCCTTGAAACCCGGCAGGAACGAGTGGTGGATGTTGATCACCCGCCCTTCGAGCTTGGCGCACAGGTCGTCGGAGAGCACCTGCATGTACCTGGCGAGCACCACGAGGTCGGCGTCGTACTCGTCGACGAGCTCCAGCAGGCGCGCCTCGGCGGCGGCCTTGGTCTCGGCGGTCACCGGTACGTGGACGAAGTCCAGACCGGCCGCCTCGGCCATCGGCCGCAGGTCGCCGTGGTTGGACACCACCCCGGCGAGTTCCCCGCCGAGGTTGCCCGCACGCCAGCGGAACAGCAGGTCGTTGAGGCAGTGGGCGGTCTTGGACACCATCACCAGGACGCGGGGCGAACGCTCGTCCCACAGCTGGAACTCCATGGCGAACTCCCGCGCCACGGGAACGAACGCGCCGCGCAGGTCGTCGACGTCCGCGTCCGGCTCCGAGCACGAGAACGACGTCCGCAGGAACAGCTGTCCGCGGATGTCGTCGTCGAACTGCTGGTGCTCGATGATGTCGCAGTCCCGGTCGACCAGGAACCCGGTCACCGCGTGGACGATGCCGGTCCGTTCCGGGCAGCGGAGGGTGAGGACGAAGGTGCGCGCCACGATGTGCTCCTCAGCGTGAAGGGGGTGTGGATTCTCGGCGCATCGGCGCCGACGGCGCCGGTCAGCACTCGACGACGTTGAGCGCGAGCCCGCCGCGGGCGGTCTCCTTGTACTTGTCCTTCATGTCGGCTCCGGTCTCCCGCATGGTCCTGATCGCCTTGTCCAGGCTCACGTGGTGCGCTCCGTCGCCGCGCACCGACATCCGCGCCGCGGTGATCGCCTTGACGGCGGCGATCGCGTTGCGCTCGATACAGGGGATCTGCACCAGGCCGCCCACCGGGTCGCAGGTGAGGCCGAGGTTGTGCTCGATGCCGATCTCCGCGGCGTTCTCCACCTGGGCGGCGGTGCCGCCCAGCACCTCGGCCAGACCGGCGGCGGCCATGGAGCAGGCGGAGCCGACCTCGCCCTGGCAGCCGACCTCCGCGCCGGAGATCGAGGCGTTGCGCTTGAAGAGCATGCCGACCGCGCCCGCGGCGAGCAGGAACCGCACGATCCCGTCCTCGTCGGCGCCGGGCACGAAGCGGTCGTAGTAGTGCAGGACCGCCGGGATGATCCCGGCGGCGCCGTTGGTCGGCGCGGTCACGATCCGCCCGCCCGCCGCGTTCTCCTCGTTGACCGCCAGGGCGAACATCGTGACCCACTCCATGGCGCGCAGCGGATCCTCGGACTCGGCCGCGCCCTCCAGCCCCTCCCGCAGTGCGGCGGCGCGCCGGCGGACCCTGAGCCCGCCGGGCAGCACGCCCCGGGTCGTGGAGCCGCGTTCGACGCACTCCCGCATCACGGACCAGATCTCCAGCAGCCCGTCACGGGTGTCGCGCTCCGGTCGGCGGGCCGCCTCGTTGGCCAGCATCAGCGAACTGGGGGACAGCCCGGTGCGGGCGCTGTGGGCCAGCAGTTCTCCGGCGGTGGAGAACGGGTACTCCACGGGGGTCGGGGCCTCGACGGGGACCGTCGCCCCGGCGGTGTCCTCGTCCACGACGAAGCCTCCGCCGACCGAGTAGTACGTCCGCTCCGCGACCGGGGCCCCGGCGCGGTCGAACGCGCGGAACACCATGCCGTTGCTGTGGAAGTCGAGCCGCCTGTTCCGGTGCAGCACGACGTCGTCGTCGACCGAGAAGCCGATCACGCGGCCGCCCGCCAGCTCCAGCTTCCCGGTCGCCGCCACGTCGTCCGCCACGGGCTGGGCGGCGGCGGGGTCGACCGTGTCGGGGGCGTGGCCCGCGAGCCCGAGCACCACGGCCCCGACGCTGCCGTGCCCGTGGCCGGTCGCGCCGAGCGATCCGAACAGTTCCACGCGCACCGACGCCACCCGCGCCAGGAGGCGCTCGTCCCGCAGGGCCCGCGCGAACGTGCCCGCCGCGCGCATCGGACCGACGGTGTGCGAGCTCGACGGTCCGATGCCGACCTTGAACAGGTCGAACACGCTCAGGCTCATGACGCTCCCGCCAGATACTCGACGCAGGCGTCACTCAGCCACGCGGCCAGGTACCCGGCGAACGAGGACCGCACCAGCACCGTGAACGCGCCGGCCTCGGCGTCGGCGACCTGGAGGACGACCCCGGCCCTGGCCAGCAGCGTCTGCACGCAGGTGCCGGTCGGCGCCGCCGAGGGGTGCAGGTCGAGGGCGCAGCCGTGGGCGAGGACGTCCCGCACGTGCGGTCCCGACAACGCGACCGTCGTGCGCTGGGCCGAGGTGTCCACGACCGCTCCCCGCGCGGACCCGAGGGCGGCGCGCAGCACGTCCTCGACCCGAGCCCGCGGCTCCGGCCGGGCCACCACGAGGAACTCGTCCGGCCCCAGCCACAGCACCTCCACCTCGCCGAAGGGGCCGTCGCCCCGGGTGAACGTGCACGGGTCGGCCGGGAACGCGACGCCCAGCGCCGCGCCCAGCGCGGCGACGGCGCCCGGGTCCGGTGCCCGCACCGTGAGCTGGGTCAGGAACGGCCGCTCCACCGCGGTCAGCACGGGTGCGAGGTCGGCGAGGCGGTCCGTCCAGGCGGCCAGCGGGCTGGTCCGGGAGCTGGTGTCAGCCGTCACGGCGGGCTCCTTCCCTGTCGTAGAGCACGGACTCGGTCACGGTGACCGGCACGAGGTCGTCCCCGACGGGGACGTAGAGCGTCTCCCCCACCCGTTCGCGGCCGGAGCGCACGACCGCGAGCGCGAACGTCCGGTCCAGTGCGGCGCTGCGGTAGCTGGAGGTGACGTGGCCGAGCATCGGGACCGGGGGGTCGGGCAGGCGGTCGGTGCCCACGACCTGCGCGCCCTCCGGCAGCCGGATCTCCGGGTCGACCGGCAGCAGTCCGACGAGCTGCTTGCGGTCCGGACGGTTGTTCTCCGCCCTGGCGAAGGACCGTTTGCCGACGAAGTCGGCCTTCTTCCTCGACACCGCCCACGACATCCCCAGGTCCTGGGGGGTGACCGTGGCGTCGGTCTCCTGGCCGACGATCGGGTAGCCCTTCTCGGCGCGCAGCACGTGCATGGTCTCGGTGCCGTACGGCGTGATCCCGTACCGCTCGCCCGCCGCCATGAGCGCCTCCCAGACGGCGGGGCCGTGCCAGGCGGTCACGTTGACCTCGTAGGCCAGCTCGCCGGAGAAGCTGATCCGGCAGACCCGCGCGGGGACGCCCGCTCCGACGTCGAGCACGGTGTCCCGCCACTCCATGAACCCGAAGGCCTCGTTGCCCACGTCCAGGTCGGGGGCGAGTTCGGCGAGTACGTCCCGCGACCGCGGCCCCACCAGCGGGATCGTGGCCCAGTGTTCGGTGACCGAGGTGGCGTACACGTCCAGGTGCGGCCACTCGGTCTGGAGCCACTCCTCCATCCAGTCCAGGACCATCGCGGCGTTGCCGGTCGTCGTGGTCACCAGGAACCGGTCCCGCGCCAGCCGGATGACGGTTCCGTCGTCGATGACCATGCCGTCGACGCCGCACATCACCCCGTAGCGGATCCTGCCGACCTTCAGGCTGCTCATCTTGTTCGTGTAGAGCATGTCGAGGAACCAGCCGACGTCCCGCCCCTGGAGGTCGATCTTGCCCAGGGTCGAGCCGTCCATGAGGGCGACGCCCCCGCGTGCCGCGCGGCACTCCCGCAGGACGGCGGTGTCCATGTCCTCGCCCGGCAGGGGGAAGTACCAGGGCCGCTTCCACTGGCCCACGTCCTCGAACGGTGCTCCCCGCGCGACGTGCCAGGGATGGATCGGGCTCACGCGCACCGGGTCGTGCAGCTCCCCCCGGTCCCGTCCGGCCAGCGCGGCGAAGGACACCGGGGTGTACGGCGGCCGGAACGTGGTGGGCCGCTGCTCGGAGAGCTCGACCCCCAGCTCCTCGGCGACCAGCCCCGCGGTGATCATCCCGGACGTCTTGCCCTGGTCGTGGGCGGTGCCGATGGTCGTGTACCGCTTGACGTGCTCCAGCGAGCGCAGCCCCGCCCCGGTGGCGCGCAGCACGTCGGACACCGTGGCGTCGCGCTGGAGGTCGACGAAGCGGGTGTCCGGGGCGCCCTTGCGGGGCTCGCCCGGGACACGCCACATCACCATGCCGGGCCGCTCGTCGGTCCGCTCGCCCGACACCGGAAGCTCGACCTCGTCCACCGGAGTGAACCCCGCCGCGAGCGCGGCCGCGTGTCCGGCGGCGCGGCCCTGCCGAAGGCACGAGGCGAGGTCCGGCGCACCCGTCGCCGACCCCGCGACCGAGACCGTGGCCAGCTCCTCGCCGGGCACGAAGGCGCCGAGCCCGGAGTCGTAGCGGAGGGTGCCGCGCGCCTGGCTGAACAGGTGCACGACGGGGTTCCAGCCGCCGGAGACCAACAGGGTGTCGCAGTCGACGGTCTCGGGGGTCCCGTCGGTGCCGGGCAGCGGGGCGATGCGGGCGTCGGTGATCCGGGGCCCGCCCCCGGTGCCGGTGACGACGTGACCGGAGCGCACCTCGATCCCGCGGGCGGAGCACCGCGCGGCCAGGACGCCGGGCGCGGCGGGTCTGGCGTCGACGACCATCGCCACGTCCACCCCGGCCCTGGCGAGGTCGACCGCCGCGCGGTAGGCGCTGTCGTCGGTGGTGAAGACGACCGCCCGCGTGCCGGGCAGGACGCCGTAGCGGTGGAGGAAGGTGCGCGCCGAACCGGCGAGCATGATCCCGGGCCGGTCGTTGTCGGCGAAGACGACGGGGCGCTCGTGGGCGCCGGTGGCGAGCACGGTCCGCCCGGCCCTGATCCGCCAGACGCGCTGGCGGGCCTTGTCGGCGGGCGCGTCGAAGCCGAGGTGGTCGGTGCGGCGCTGGAGGGCGAGGACGAACCCGTCCTGGTAGAGGCCGAACGCCGTGGTGCGGTCGAGGACCAGCACGCCGGGGGTGGCCCGCAGCTCCGCCGCGATGTCGGCGGCCCACTCCTGCGACAGCCGCTCGCCGAGGTACTCCCTGGTGCCGAGCAGCGCACCCCCGGCCCGGTTCTGCTCGTCGACCACGACGACCCGGGCACCGCCGCGGGCCGCGGTGAGCGCGGCCGCCAGGCCCGCGGGGCCCGCGCCGACGACCAGGACGTCGCAGTGCACGTGCTTGGCGTCGTAGCGGGCGGGGTCGGGCTCGGCGGCCAGCCTGCCCTGTCCGGGCAGGCCGTGCGCCACGAGTCCGTCGTACAGCTCGACGGTGGTCGCGGTCAGCATCGGCTCCGGGAACGGCCGCTCGATCTGCACCAGCGACGTCGGGTCCTGCGAACCCGCCGCCACGATGCCGCGCGGCCTCCCGTACCTGACGCTGGTGCCGATCGCGTGCACGCCGTTGGCCAGCAGCGCGGAGGCCAGGGTGTCCCCGGGGTGCCCAGTCATCGACCGGCCGTCGAAGGTGAACCGCAGGGTGGTGTCCCTGTCGATGAGGCCGCCGGTGGGCAGGCGGAAGGTCGCGCTCACGAGACCACCCCGTCCCTTTCGCCGATCTCGGGCGTCGGCTCGCCGACGCGGTAGACGGCCAGCAGGTCGTGGGTCCTGGTGTCGCGGACGGCGTTGAACCACCGGCGGCAGCCCGCGCTGTGGCTCCAGCGCTCGGCGAACGGGCCGCTCGGGTTGTCGCGGAAGAACACGTACCGCGCCCACGCCTGGTCGGTCAGCGCGGCAGGGTCCCGCGGATAGGCCACGTGCGCCTGGCCGCCGTAGTGGAACTCGGTTTCCTCGCGCGGCCCGCACCACGGGCAGGGGATGAGTTGCATGCCTGGCTCCTTGTTCCTCAGTGCGCGACGGCGGCGGCGCCGTGCTCGTCGACGAGGGCGCCGGTGGTGAACCGTTCGAGGGTGAACGGCTCGTTGAACGCGTGCGGTTTGTCGTGGGCGATGGTGTGCGCGAAGCAGTCGCCGACGCCGGGGGTGGCCTTGAACCCGCCGGTGCCCCAGCCGCAGTTGAGGTAGAGGCCCCCGACCGGGGTGAGGCCGACGATCGGGGAGGCGTCCGGGCTCACGTCGACGATGCCCGCCCAGGTCCGCAGCAGGTGCGCCCGGGCGAAGACCGGGAACAGCTCCAGCGCGGCGGACATCTGCCGTTCGATGATGTGGAACGACCCCCGCTGGCCGTAGCCGTTGTAGCTGTCGATTCCGGCGCCCATCACCAGTTCGCCCTTGTGCGCCTGGGACACGTAGACGTGCACCGCGTTGGACATCACCACGGTGGGGTGCACGGGTTCGAGCAGTTCCGAGACCAGCGCCTGGAGGGGGTGCGAGGCGAGCGGGAGCCGGATGCCGGCCATCGCCGCGAGGACCGAGCTGTGGCCCGCCGCGCAGAGTCCGACGCGGCCCGCGGCGATGCGGCCGCGGGTGGTCTCCACCGCGGTGACCCGGCCGCCGACCGTCTCGATCCCGGTGACCTCGCAGTTCTGGATGAGGTCGACGCCCATCTCGTGCGCGGCGCGCGCGTAGCCCCAGGCCACGTAGTCGTGTTTGGCGATCCCGGCGCGCGGCTGGTAGGTCGCCCCCATGACGGGGTAGCGCACGTCCTGCGAGATGTTGACGATCGGGCAGACCTCCTTGACGCCCTGCGGGTCGAGCCACTCGGCGTCGACGCCGTTGAGCCGGTTGGCGTTGACCCGCCGCACGCTGTCGCGCACGTCCTGGAGGCTGTGCGCGAGGTTGAGCACGCCGCGCTGGTCGAACAGGATCGGGTAGCCCAGGTCCTCCTCCAGGCCCTCCCAGAGCTTCAGGGAGTGCTCGTAGATGCCCGAGCTCTCGTCCCACAGGTAGTTGGAGCGGATGATCGTGGTGTTGCGGGCCATGTTGCCGCCCGCCAGCCAGCCCTTCTCCAGCACCGCCACGTTCGTGATGCCGTGCACCTTGGCGAGGTAGTACGCGGTGGCCAGGCCGTGGCCGCCGCCGCCGACGATCACGACGTCGTAGAAGGCCCTGGGGCCCAGGTCGTCCCAGAGGAAGTCGGGGTGGTCGGGCAGGTGCGCGCCGGGCGGCTGGGCGGGGGACGCGGGGTCGGTCATCGCGGTGCCTCCAGCGGACGTGGGGACGCTGTCTGATCAACTACTGATATATCAATCTTCGTAGTACTGTAGGTCACATGGGAACTCAGGTCAACAACCAATCGCCGGGAGCCTCACTCGCCGAACAGGCCTACGTCGCGATCCGCGACCGTCTGGTGATGCTGGAGATCCAGCCGGGCGACCCGATCAACGAGGACCGGCTCAGCACCGAACTCGGCATGGGCCGCACACCGATCCGCGAGGCGTTGAAGCGCCTGGAGCGGGACCGCATGGTCGTCGCCTACCCGCGCCGCGGCACCTTCGCCACCGACGTGCAGATCTCCGACCTGGCGCACATCTCGGAGGTGCGGCGCACCCTGGAACCGCTCGCCGCCTCGGCGGCGGCCGAGCGCGCCACGCCCGCCGACCGCACCGAACTCACCGAGCTGCGGTCCCGCCTGGAGAGCGACCGCGGGGACGACACCGCCGACCTGCTCCGCACCGACGTCGCCGTGCACCGGGCGATCTACCGGTGCGCCTACAACCCCTTCCTCCAGGACACGCTGATCGCCTACGACAGCCTGGCCACCAGGATCTGGTGCGTCTTCATCCCCCGGCTGTCCGGCGTGACCGGCCACGTGGACGAGCACGTCCCGCTGCTGGGCGCCATCATCGACGGCGACGCCGAGCGGGCCGGTGAGCTCGCGCTCAAGCACGTCACCGGGTTCGAGGAGGCCATCCGCGCCCTGATCTGAAGCCGTCTCCTCCCTGGTCCTCCGCTTCGCCGGGGAACACGGTCCGGTCGTCGGCACCGGCGTGGTCCTCCAGCCGCACCACGACCGCCTTCGACACCGGTGTGTTGGACCGGTCCGCCACCGCGCCCAGCGGCACCAGCGCATTCGCCTCGGGGTAGTAGGCGGCGGCGCACCCGAGGGCCGTCGGATAGGACACGATCCGGAACCTGCGGGCGCGGCGCTCCTCGACCCTGCCGTGCGGACCGGGCCACTCCGAGACCAGGTCGACCAGGTCCCCGTCGGCGAAGCCGAGCGCGGCGATGTCGCCGTCGTTGACCAGCACCACGCGGCGCGCGTCCTCGATGCCCCGGTAGCGGTCGGACAGACCGTAGACCGTGGTGTTGTACTGGTCGTGGCTGCGCAGCGTCTGCAGGAGCAGCCTGCCCTCGGGGACCTCGACCGGTTCGGGGACGTTGACCGTGAAGTTCGCCCGCCCGGTCTCCGTGGGGAAGGTGCGGGAGTCGCGGGGCGGATGCGGCATCACGAACCCGTCCGGCTCCCGCACCCGCCGGTTGTAGTCCTCGCAGCCCGGCACCACCCGCGCGATGTGGTCGCGGACGACGTCGTAGTCGCGCTCGAACTCCTCCCACCGCACCGGGTGGTCCGCGCCGAGCAGCCTGCGGGCCAGACGGCTGACGATCGCCACCTCGGACAGCCGGTGCCCGCCCGCGGGGCGGAGCCTGCCCCGGGAGGCGTGCACCACCGACATCGAGTCCTCGACGGTGACGAACTGCTCCCCCGCCCCCTGGACGTCCCGCTCGGTGCGGCCGAGGGTCGGCAGGATCAGGGCGGTCTCCCCCGGAACGACGTGCGAGCGGTTGAGCTTGGTCGACACGTGCACCGTCAGCGCGCAGCCGCGCAGCGCCCGCTCGGTGGCCTCGGTGTCCGGGGTGGCGGCGGCGAAGTTCCCGCCCATCGCGAACAGCGCCCTGACCCGCCCGTCGTGCATCCCGTGCAGCGCCTCGACGGTGTCCATGCCGTGTTCCCGCGGCACCGTGACCCCGAACTCGCGTTCCAGCGCGCCCAGGAACGACTCGGGCATCCTCTCGTGGATGCCCATGGTCCGGTCGCCCTGCACGTTGGAGTGCCCGCGCACCGGGCACACCCCGGCCCCCGGCTTGCCGATCATGCCCCGCAGCAGCATCAGGTTGACGGCCTCCCGGATGGTGGCCACCCCCTGCTTCTGCTGGGTCAGGCCCATCGCCCAGCACACCACGGTGCGCTCGGAGTCCATCAGCATGCGCGCGATCCGCTCGACCTGCCGCCGCTCCAGCCCGGTGGCGCGTTCGGTCGCGGTCCAGTCGACGTGCCGTGCCCGGTCGGCGAAGTCCGCGAAGCCGTGCGTGTGCGCCGCGATGAACGCGCGGTCCAGCACCGTGCCCGGCGCCGCGTCCTCGGCCCGCACCAGCAGCCCGGTCAGGGCGCGCAGCAGCGCGAGGTCGCCGCCGATGCGGATCTGCGCGAACTCGTCCGCCAGCGCGGTGCCCCGGCCCACGATCCCGCCCGGCTTCTGCGGGTTCTCGAACCGCAACAGCCCGGCCTCCGGCAGCGGGTTGACCGCCACGATCCGGCCGCCGCGGCGCTTCACCCTCTCCAGCGACCCCAGCATGCGCGGGTGGTTGGTGCCCGGGTTCTGGCCGAGCACCAGCACCAGGTCCGCGTGTTCCAGGTCGGACAGGGAGACCGAGCCGGTACCGATCCCGATCGTGTCCTTGAGCGCCACCCCCGACGACTCGTGGCACATGTTCGAGCAGTCGGGCAGGTTGTTGGTACCGAAGCACCGCACCATCAGCTGGTACGCGAACGCCGCCTCGTTGCTGGTCCGCCCCGAGGTGTAGAACGCCGCCGCGTCCGGGGAGCCGAGCGAGGCCAGGTTCTGGGCGATGACGTCGAACGCCGCGTCCCAGCCGATCGGCCGGTAGTGGCCGTCGCCGCGGCGCAGGATCATCGGCTGTGTCAGCCGCCCCCGCTGACCGAGCCAGTAGTCGGTGCGCTCGGCCAGTTCGGCGACGGAGTACCGGGCGAAGAAGTCGGGACCGACCCGGCGGGTCGTGGCCTCCTCCGCCACCGCCTTCGCCCCGTTCTCGCAGAACTCGGCGGGCTTGCGCCGGTCACCGTCGGCCGCTCGCGGGTCCGGCCACGCGCAGCCGGGGCAGTCGAACCCCGCCCGCTGGTTGATCAGCGGCAGCGTGCGCACGGTCCGGCCGATCCCCATCTGCTCCCGGCTGCGCTGGAGCGAGACGAGGACACCGGTGAGCCCGGCCGCGGCGTGGCCGGGCTCACCGACGCGCAGCGCGTCCTCGTCGATGTCGTGTTCGCAGGCGCGCTTCGCCATGTGTCAGACCCCGTCCTTGACGGTGTCGGTATCCGCGGAGTACGAGGTCGCCTGGCCGTTGGGCGCGGGCTCCCCGCCGTTCGGCTCGGTCCAGCCCTCCTCGATCAGGCTCTGCGAGACCTGTTCGGTGAACTCGTCGCCCTCAAGGAGGTTCTGCGAGACCTGTTCGGTGAACTCGTCGCCCTCCAGCAGATGCTGGGAGACCTGTTCGGTGAGCTCCTCGCGCTCCAGCTTGCGCTGGACCCGGATCTGGTGACTCCGTTCCTCGCCGAGCTGCTTCCAGGTCGCGACGCACATCACCAGCATGACGACGCTGAACGGCAGGGCGATGAGGATGGCGCCGACCTGGAGGGCGCCGAGGCCACCCGCGAGCAGCAGTGCGACGGCCACCAGCCCCTCGGCGGTCGCCCAGAAGACCCGGCTCCAGACCGGTGTCTCGGGGGTGCCCCCGGAGGCCAGCATGTCGACCACGAGCGAACCGGAGTCCGACGAGGTCACGAAGAACAGCACGATGAGGATCACCCCGCCCGCGACCAGGACGGTTCCCCCCGGCAGCTCACCGAGCAGGGTGAACAGAGCGGCCTCGGTGTCGACGGACCCGTCCGCCGCGACGCCTCCCCCGGGGCCGGACAGTTCGCGGTACAGGGCGCTGCCGCCGAACACGGTGAGCCACAGGAAGGTGACCGCGGTCGGCACCAGCAGGACACCGGTGACGAACTCCCGCACGGTCCGACCGCGCGAGATGCGTGCGATGAACACGCCGACGAACGGCGCCCAGGACATCCACCAACCCCAGTAGAAGGTCGTCCACCAGCCCTGCCACCGGGCGCCGTCCGCACCCTCCAGCGCGGTGGTGTCGAAGCTCAGCCGGAGCAGGTTCTGGAAGTACAGCCCGATGGACTGCACGAACTCCCGGAAGATGAACAGCGTCGGGCCCGTGACCAGGACGATGATCATCAGCGTGGCGGCGAGCCCCATGTTGATCTGGGAGAGCCACTTGACCCCCCGCTTCACGCCGGTGGTCACCGAGAAGACGGCCAGCGCCGTGATCGCGCCGATCAGGATGATGTTCGTCCCGTTGCCCGGGTCGTTGACGACACCGAGGACGTCGAGCCCGGAGGCGATCTGCAGGACGCCGAGGCCGAGCGAGGTGGCCACGCCGAACAGGGTCCCGACGACGGCGATGATGTCGATCAGATCGCCGACCCGGCCCTGCACCCGCTCCTCGCCCAGCACCGGCTCCAGTGCCCAGCGGATCGACACCGGGCGCCCCTTGCGGTGGATCGCGTACGCGACGGCCAGGCCGACGACGACGTAGATCGCCCACGGGTGCAGTCCCCAGTGCAGGAACGTCTGCACCAGCGCCTGCTGGGCGACGTCCTGCTCCGCGCCGCCGACGCCCGGTTTCGGGCTGCTGAAGTGGTTCAGCGGCTCCGCGACACCCCAGAACACCAGCCCGATGCCCATGCCCGCGGCGAACAGCATCGAGAACCACGTGCCGAGCCCGAACTCGGGTTCCTCCTCGTCGGGCCCGAGCCTGATGTCACCGAACCGGCCGAGGCCCACGCGGATCGAGAACACCACGAACGCGCACACGATCAGGATGTAGTACCACCCGAACGTGCCGATCACGGTGTCCTGCACGGCGGTGACCGCCGCGGACACGGCGTCGGTGAGGAACACCGTGACCGCGACGAACGCGGTCACCAGAATCACTGAGGGCCAGAAGACCCTGGGGGCGGTGATCATCGCTGATTGTCACCATCCTCGTTGGGGGAGAGTGCGTTCTGCACCCATTCATGAAACTCGCCGATGTGGTGCTCGGAGGGGACGAGGACACCGCCGTCGGCGTAGGCCCGCGACGACATCGCGGGCTGGCAGCGCTCACAGGCGTCGAAGTCCTGCTGGTTGACCCGGTGGAACAACTCGACGGAGCGCGAGACGTCGCGGCCGGAGGCCACGACGTCCTTGCTGTACAGCCAGTCGCATTCCACGACGGTGCGGTCGGCGGACAGGGGGAACATCCGGTGCAGGATCACGTGGTCGGGGACCAGGTTGACGAAGACCTGCGGCCGGACGGTGATCGCGTAGTACCTGCGGTCCTGGTCGTCGTCCACGCCGGACAACCTGTCGAACCCCTCGCCGCCGTCCACGGTGAACCCGGAGACGTCCTCACCGAAGGCCGCGCCGTGGCCGACGAAGTACTGGGCGGCGTAGCCGTCGGCGAACTCGGGCAGCACCTCGGTGAGCTCGGGGTGGATGGTCGCGCAGTGGTAGCACTCCATGAAGTTCTCGATGATGAGCTTCCAGTTGGCCCTGACGTCGTAGGTGATGCGCCGGCCGAGTTCGAGCTCGTCGATCTCGAAGTTGTCGATGGCCTCCAGCGACCCCAGCCGCTCGACGATGTCCTGCTGTACCGTCTCGGCGAACGGGGGCGGGTCCTGGGCCAGGCACAGCCACGCGTAGCCGAGCCACTCCCGCAGGTGCACCGGCTTGAGGCCGTACTCGGTGCGGTCGATGTCCGGCATCGAGGTCAGGTTGGGGGCGGCGACCAGCTTCCCGTCGAGCCCGTAGGTCCAGGCGTGGTAGGGGCACTGGAAGTTCCGTTTGACGCTGCCCGACTCCTCCACGCAGAGCTTGGCGCCCCGGTGCCGGCAGATGTTGAGGAAGGCGCGCAGCGCGCCGTCGCGGGACCGGGTGACGACCACGCTCTCCCGTCCGATCTGGACGGTGCGGAAGTCACCGGGCTTGCGCAGGTCGGCGCCGCGGACCGCGCAGAACCACATCCGCTCGAAGATCTTCTCCTGCTCCAGGGTGAAGACCCGCGGGTCCGTGTAGGTGTACCCGGGCAGGGTCGGGATCAGGCTCTCGGGCAGCTCGGAGCCGCCGGTGGCCGCGGGGGCCACGAGGTTCTCGGTCACTTCTGTCTCCGTTCCGTGCCGCGCGGTCGCCGACGGGGCGTCCGGGGTCGAGGAGGGGTCAACAACGTTCGGGAACTGTTTCTGCTGGTCGGGAGCTCCGTATGCGGGTCACGACCGGATGCGGGTCATGTCGGGGTCGAAGAGCGGCTCGGCCGCGACCACCGCGGGGACGCGCTCGCCGAAGTACTCGATCTCGACGGGGGTACCGGGCCGGGAGACCTTTGCGGGCAGCCACGCGTAGGCGATGTTCCTGCCGACGGTGTAGCCGCGCGCGGCACTGGTGACGTAGCCGACCGGCGCGCCTTGGGCGTGGACCGGCTCGGAACCCATGACGACCTGGTGGGGGTCGTCGATGGTCAGGCAGGTGAGCCTGCGCGTGACGGTGTCCGCGGATCGGCCCTTCAGGGCGTTCTTCCCGTGGAAGTAGCCCTTGTTCATGCGCACCGCGAAGCCGAGTCCGGCCTCGTAGGGGTCGTGTTCGGTGGTCATGTCCGCGCCCCAGGACCGGTAGCCCTTCTCCAGCCGCATGCTGGTGAAGGCGCTGCGGCCCGCGGCGATGACGCCGTGCTCCCGGCCCGCCTCCCAGAGCGTGTCCCACAGGCGGCGGCCCATGTCGGCGGTGGTGTAGAGCTCCCAGCCCAGTTCGCCGACGTAGGACAGGCGCATCGCGGTCACCGGGACGTCGCCGACGAAGGCCCGCTTCGCCTTGAAGTAGCCCAGCGCCTCGTGTGCGAAGTCCTCCCGGGTCAGCGGTTGGAGGAGCCTGCGCGCGGCGGGCCCCCACAGCCCGATGCAGCAGGTGCCCGCGGTGATGTCGCGGACCTGCACGCGTCCGCCCGGCGGGAGGTGCCTGCGCAGCCAGTCGAGGTCGATCGGGCCGTTGGCGCCCACCTGGAAGCGGTCCTCGGCGAGCCGGGCCACGGTGAGGTCGCTGCGGATCCCGCCGTCCTCGTTGAGCATGAGGGTGTAGACGACCGATCCCACCCTGCGGTCGAGCTGGTTGGTCGTCATCGTCTGGAGGAAGGTCAGCGCCTCGGGGCCGGTGACCTCGATCCGCTTCAGGGGGGTCATGTCGAACATCGCCACCCGCTTGCGCGCCACCAGCGCCTCGGCGCCCGCGATCGGCGACCAGTACCGCGCGGCCCAGTCGCCCCGCTCGGGGATCTCCTCGACCTCGGGCAGGTTCGCGTTGGCCTCGTACCAGTGCGGCCGCTCCCAGCCGCCCCCTTCGAGGAAGACCGCGCCGAGCTCGACCTGCCGCTCGTGGAACGGGCTGGTCCGCAGCGGGCGCGGGCGTTCGGCGGGCTGCATCGGGTGCAGCAGGTCGTAGACCTCGGCGAAGGCCTGGCAGCTGCGCAGGTGGACGTACTCGGGGCCCCGCTCGACCTCCTCGAACCGGTTGAGGTCGCAGCCGTGCAGGTCGACGGTCGGCTGGCCGTCGACCAACCACTCCGCCATCGCCTTGGCCACGCCCGCCGAGTGCGTGATCCAGACCGCCTCGGCCACCCAGAAGCCCCGCAGGTCGGGGTGCTCGCCGAGCAGGGGGTTGCCGTCCGGGGTGAAGGAGAACAGCCCGTTGATCCCCTCGTCAACCTTGGCGTCGGCCAGGCACGGCAGCAGGTCGACGGAGTCGGCCCAGGACTGGTCGAAGTCGTCCGGGGTGAACGGCAGCTCCGAGGGCATGGTCGGCGCGTCACCGGGGTCGAGGATGTCGTCCGCGGAGATCGGCATGGGACGGTGCCCGTAGGCGCCGATACCGAGGCGGTCGACGTGCTCGCGGAAGTAGAGTCCGGCCTCCTGGTGCCGCAGCAGCGGCTTGGACATCTCGCGCAGCTCGTCGTTGACGCCCTTGAGGACCGGCAGGGGCGAGGTCCTGGCGTACTGGTGCGCCATCGGGACCAGCGGGATGTCCAGGTCGACCATGCGGCCGATCCGCGGGCCCCACATGCCGACGCAGGAGACGACGATGTCGGCGGCGAAGGTGTCGTGCTCGGTGACGACGGCGCGGACCCGCCCGCCGTGGCGTTCGACGCCGGTGACCTTGTGGTGGGCGAGGAAGCGCGCGCCGCGGTCCACCGCCCGCCGGGCCTGGGCCTCGGCCGCGCGCAGCGGCTTGGCCAGGCCGTCGCCGGGGACGTGGAAGCCGCCGAGGACCTTGGCGGGGTCGAGCAGCGGGTGCAGCTCGGCGCACTCGCCGGGGTCGCGCAGGTAGCTCTCCACCCCCCACGACGTCGCCCAGCCGTGCCTGCGCTTGAGGTCGGCCCAGCGCTCCGGGGTGGTGGCCACCTCCAGGCCGCCGAGCTGTTGGAAGCACCACTTGTCGTCGAGCGTCAGCGCCGTGTACTTCTCGACGGTGTACGCGGCGAGCTGCGTCATGGTCCTGCACCCGACGGTCTGGTACACCAGTCCGGGCGCGTGGGAGCTGGAGCCGCCGGTGGCGAACAGCGGTCCCTGTTCGAGCACGGTGACGTCGGTCCACCCGCGTGCGGTCAGCTCGTCGGCCAGGGCGCAGCCGACGATGCCCGCTCCGATGAGCACGACGCGTGGTTGGGTCGGCATGGGGGGTCCTCCTGATCGTGTGGTCGGAGCGCGTCAGGATCCGCGCTGGATCCGGTCGTCCAGGTGCGGTGCGTGCGCACCGGTGGTCGTGGGGCCGTGTCCGGTGCGGACGACGGTGTCGTGACCCGTCACAGGTGGGGGTAGAGCGGGTGCTGGTCGGCCAGGGCCCGCACCCGGCCCCGCAG